>JBDIAG010000507.1:0-3960 GCA_039812305.1 Actinomycetales bacterium
GTCCTTCGACCGGATGTGGGATGACCTCGCGCCCATCGGACGGCATCCCGCCACCGGCGGGTACCGCAGGTTCGCCTGGACGGCCGAGGACGCGACGTTGCGGGAGTGGTTTGTCGGGGAGGCGGCCAGGCGGGGGCTCGACACGGTGGAGGACCGGGCGGGCAACCTGTGGGCCTGGCGGGGCGATCCGGACGCCGCGGTCGCCGCCGGACACCCCGGCCTCGTGCTCGGATCGCACCTCGACTCGGTGCCGGACGGGGGCGCCTTCGACGGTCCCCTCGGCGTCGTCTCCGCGTTCGCGGCGCTGGACCAGCTGGACGCCAAGGGCTTTCAGAGCCGTCGTCCCCTCGGGATCGCCTGCTTCGGGGACGAGGAGGGCGCCCGCTTCGGCGTCGCCTGTGCCGGCTCGCGGCTCCTGACCGGAGCGATGACCTCCGCACGGGGCCTGGCGCTCGCCGACGGGAACGGCACGTCCATGGCGGAGGCCATGCGGGCGGCCGGCCGCGAGCCGGGCCACGTCGGACGGGACGACGAGACCCTGCGCCGCATCGGCACGTTCGTCGAGTTGCACGTGGAACAGGGCAGGGCGCTCGGCGATCCCGATCACCCCGCCGACGGTCCGGTCGCCGTCGGGTCGTCGATCTGGCCGCATGGACGCTGGCGGTTCGACCTCGCCGGACGCGCCGACCACGCGGGCACCACCCGGCTCGACGACCGCGACGATCCGATGCTGCTCGCCGCCGAGGTGATCCAGCAGGCCCGGGCGGCAGCCAGGAGATTCGGCTGCGTCGCCACCGTCGGCAAACTGCGGGTTCAACCCAATGGCGTCAACGCCATCCCGTCACTCGTGCAAGCCTGGCTGGACGCCCGCGGCGAGGACGAACACGCCGTCACCCAGGCGGTCGCCCACGTCGAGAACGCCGTCGGACGGCCCGCCACCCAGGAATCCTGGACGGACACAACGCTTTTCGACGAAGACCTGGTCCGGCTCCTGGCCGGCACACTCGCGACGGAGCGTCCGGTGCCCGTGCTGCCGACGGGTGCCGGTCACGACGCCGGCATTCTCGCCGCGGCTGGCGTCCCGACCGCGATGCTGTACGTGCGCAACCCCACCGGCATCTCGCACTCACCCGAGGAGTACGCCGAACCCGCGGACTGCCACGCCGGCGTCGATGCGCTGGTCCGCGTCGTGGAGAAACTGGCAGGAGGGCCCGCATGACCACCTACTGGCTCGAGCACGCCTGGCTGCCCGACGGCCTCGCTGCTGGTGTCGTCGTGGAGGAGTCCGGCGGCCGCATCGTCGGTGTGGACACCGGCATCGCCCAGCCGCCACCCGGCGCGACACCCCTGCGCGGAGTCGTCCTCCCCGGCCTGGCCAACGCCCACTCCCACGCCTTCCACCGTGCCCTCCGCGGCCGCACGCACGGCGACGGCGGCACCTTCTGGACGTGGCGAGAGCGCATGTATTCCCTTGCGGCACACCTCGATCCGGAGACCTACCGCACTCTGGCCACCGCGGTCTACGCGGAGATGGCCGCCGCCGGGATCACCTGCGTCGGCGAGTTCCACTACCTGCATCACCAGCCGGACGGCAGTCTCTACGACGAGCCCAACGCCATGGGCCTCGCCCTGGTCGAGGCCGCGCAGGCCGCCGGAATCAGGATCACCCTGCTCGACACCTGTTACCTGACAGGTGGTCTCACGCAGGAGGGACATCAGCCGCTGACCGGCCCGCAGATCCGGTTCGGCGACGGGGATGCCGCCACCTGGCGCGCCCGCATCCAGCGGATGACTCCCGACGGTGCGACCCCACTGCCCGCCCACGCCCGGCTCGGCGCCGCCATCCACTCCGTGCGGGCCGTCCCCCGCGAGCAGATCCCCGAGATCACCTGCGCCGCACACCACAACAGCCTGCCGCTGCACGTGCACCTCTCCGAGCAGCCGGCCGAGAACGAGGCCACCGAGGCCTTCTACGGGTGTTCGCCGACCGAGGCACTGGCCCGTGCCGGCGCCCTCGGCGCGCACGTCACCGCCGTCCACGCGACCCACCTGGGCGAGCGGGATCTCGAACTCCTCGGCTCGTCCCGCACCGCCGTCTGCGCCTGCCCCGCCACGGAAGCCGACCTCGCCGACGGGGTCGGTCCGTTCCCGGCCCTACGCGCCGCCGGCAGCCCGATCTGCCTGGGCAGCGACCAGCACGTCGAGATCGACCTGCTCAGCGAGGCCCGGCGGCTGGAACAGTACGAGCGCCTCGTCTCCGGCCGCCGCGGCACCTTCTCCCCGGGCGAACTCCTCTGCATGGCAACGGAGACCGGTCACCGCGCGCTCGGCTGGGGGGACGCCGGCGGGATCACGCACGGGGCCCGGGCCGACCTGGTCGCCGTCGACCTGGCCAGCCCGCGCACGGCCGGCGCCGAACCGTCCCAGATCGTCATGAGCGCCACGGCCGCCGACGTCACCGACGTCATCGTGGACGGACACCCGATCGTCCGCGATCGCCGGCACAGACTCGGCGACGTCGGAGGACTGCTCGCCGAGGCGATCTCCGGGCTGTGGCCCGCCGAATCCGCAAGCACCACATCGAAAGGCAGCGCGCAATGACGTCCACGCTGGTCACCGGCATCGGTGAGCTGGTCACCAACGATCCCGAGCTCGGCCCGACCGCACTCGGCATCGTCGCCGACGCGGCCCTCGTCGCCGAGGGCGGACGCATCGCCTGGGTCGGTGCCGCTGCCGAGGCGCCGTCCGCCGACCGCCGCGTCGACCATGACGGACGCGCGGTCGTCCCCGGCTTCGTCGACTCGCACACCCACCTGGTGTTCGCCGGCGACCGGGCCGCCGAGTTTGAGGCGCGGATGACCGGAACCCCCTACGACGGAGGCGGAATCGCCACCACCGTGACGGCGACCAGGGCGGCCGACGACGCCCGGCTGAGGGCCGGGCTGACCCATCTCGTCGAGGAGATGCTCCGGCAGGGCACCACCACCGTCGAGGTGAAGAGCGGTTACGGGCTCACCATCGAGGACGAGGTCCGCGCGCTCCGCCTAGCTGCGGAGGTCACGTCCGAAGTCACCTTCCTCGGCGCCCACGTCGTCCCGCCGGAGTTCCACGGCCGTGCCGACGACTACGTCCGACTCGTCATCGGAGGGATGCTCGAGGCCTGCGCGCCGCACGCCCGCTGGATCGACGTCTTCTGCGAACCCGCCAGCGCGCACGCCTTCGACGGCGAGCAGTCCCGCGCCGTCATCGAGGCGGGCACGCGGGCCGGGCTGCTCCCGAGGATGCACGCCAACCAGCTCTCCGCCGGGCCCGGGGTGCAACTCGCCGTCGAGACTGGCTGCGCCTCGGCGGACCACTGCACCCACCTCACCGACGCCGACGTCGAGGCGCTCGCCGGCGGCCAGACCGTCGCCACCCTGCTCCCGACCATCGAGTGGTCCACCCGGTCCCCCTACCCGGACGCCCGCAGACTGCTCGACGCCGGCGTCACGGTCGCGCTCGCCACCGACTGCAATCCGGGCAGCGGCTACTCGTCCTCGATACCGCTGTGCATCGCGCTCGCCGTCCGGGAGATGGGGATGACGATCGCCGAGGCCCTCTGGGCCGCGACGGCGGGCGGGGCTCGGGCTCTTCGCCGCGACGACGTCGGCAGACTGACCGTCGGGGCCCGCGCGCACCTCGCCTTCCTGGACGCACCGTCCTACCGACATCTCGCATATCGTCCCGGAGTTCCGCTGGTTCGTGGCAGCATCCTGGAGTAGCACGCGCTTCGGCGAGGCACTCTGGGAAGGAATCCTGTGAACGTCCACCGGCGCCCTCGACTCCTGGTCGCGGCTCTGCTCCTGGCGCTGATCACGTCCGGCGTGTCCATGGCGGCCGCGTCGGCGACCGGCGCGACGGCGGGATCCACTCCCGATCCGGTGACCGGCATCCGACAGCTCACGCCCGCCGAGAAGGCGG
>JBDIAG010000508.1:0-3957 GCA_039812305.1 Actinomycetales bacterium
GACGCCGCCGGGCGTGCCGGCCAGCAGGGTGCGCAGCAGCGGCTTGTCCGCGGCGCGCCGGCGCTGCCGGTGCTGGCGCAGCGCGTAGCGCCAGATCGCCGACAGGAGAGCCAGAACCGGCACTGTGACGAAGACGTAGCGCCGGGGTGGCAGCACTTGGGAGGCGTAGGCGGTCAGGCCCAGGACGGCGATCGCGATGCCGGCCGAGCGCATGATGGCCTGAAACTCCTCCGGCCCGCTGCCCATCCGGCTCACCTGGTAGGCGCCCTGGGTCGCCAGCACCAGAACCCAGAGCAGACCACCGACGACGGCACTGACGGCGGTCAGCGGGTTCAGGTCGTCCAGCGACACCATCGTGACCAGAATCACCGTGGCACCGACCAGGACGTCCCCGACCATCGCCGCGCGCCGCAGCGGCGCCTGCCACCGGGCGCGCCGGGCCGCGGCCCGTCGGTACTGATCCGGTGGAGCCGACTCGAACGGCTGGGCCGAGGCCCAGGACCGGCGCGGCTCGGTCGTGGCTCTCCGGCGTTCCCCCGTCGCCGCCATGGAACCGATGTCGTACTCGTGACCGTCCAGCTTCTCAGCGTTCATCACGCTGCCCCTCCCGTAACCCTTCTGGCCCCCGGGCAAAGATATCGAGCGGGGAACGCTGCGTGACACTCGCGCGTCGAAGTACGCCCGAAAGCATGATCAAGCTCTCTCCGCAGGTGGCCACAGTTATCAGCGTAGGATGCTTATAACGCGTTCGCCAACATATCGGTCAATGAGCGTTGGGCCGTTAGAGGCGTGGCTACTCCATTAGGTCGAAGCCGAAACGATCACCGAGAGTGAATGCGCTGCTGCGCCTGAGCTAAACCATCCGTTAGGAGCAATTCCACAGCGTCACCGGCTTCACCCAGTAGAAGGTCCAGCTCGCGGCGCTCGGCGACCCCGAAGTCGCGCAGAACGTAGTCGGCCGGGTCCATCCGGCCCGGAGGACGTCCGATGCCCACCCGCACGCGCAGGTAGTCGCGAGTGCCCAGCGCCCGGGAGATGTCCTTCAGGCCGTTGTGACCGCCCTCGCCACCGCCCTGCTTGAGGCGCAGCTGCCCGAACGGGATGTCGAGCTCGTCGTGCACGACGACGATCCGCTCGGCGGGCACCTTGAAGAACGAGGCGAGCCCGCCGACCGGGCCACCGGAGAGGTTCATATAGGTGGACGGCACCGCCGCCAGCACTTTGGGGCCGGGCGCGCCGCCGGGCAACACGCCCAGCCGGCCCTCGGCCAGCTGCGCCCGCGCCCGGTGCTGCTTGAAGCTCCAGCCGTGCTGACGGGCCAGCGCCTGGAGCACCATCGCACCGACGTTGTGCCGGTTGCCGGCGTACCCCGGACCGGGGTTGCCGAGCCCGACGACCAGCCAGGGCCCGGCAACCGGGGTTCGGATCTCGGGCTGCCGCCCCGCGGGTGTGCTCAGGCCTCGTCCTCGGCCGGGGCCTCGGCGGCTTCGCCACCCTCACCCAGGTCGGCCTCGAGCGCCTCGGCGCTCTGCTGCGCGGTGATGTTGACGACCAGGAGCTCGGGGTCGACGGCCAGCTCGGCGCCCTCCGGCAGGGTCAGGTCGGCCGCGGTCACCTGCGTGCCGGCCGGCTTGCCCTCGACATCCACCTCGACGCTCTCCGGGATGTGCGTGGCCTCGACCTCGAGCAGGATGGTCGCGTTCTCGAGCTGGACGATGGTCTCCGGCGCGGCCTCGCCGAGCACGTGGACGGGGACGTCCACCTGGACCTTCTCGCCCCGGCGCACGATCACCAGGTCGACGTGCTCGATCACGCTCTTGACCGGGTCGCGCTGCACGTCCTTGGCCAGGGCCAGGACGGACGTGCCGGAGTCGACGCTGATCGACAGCAGGGCGTTGGCGTTCTTGACCGCCATCATCGTGTCGTGGCCCGGCAGGGCGATGTGCTGCGGGTCGGTGCCGTGGCCGTAGATGACGGCGGGAATCTGGCCGGCGCGACGGATCCGGCGGGCGGCGCCCTTGCCGAACTCGGTGCGGGACGACGCGGCAAGCTTGATCTCGGACATGCTCGGGCACTCCTGGAAGTCGAGGTCTGGAATCAGGTCGGTGATCTGAGCCTCGACGCGGGACGTGGCGCGGGCAATCCGACGGGACAGGCACTCCGCCTGCCCACCGCGTCGAATCACGGACCGCACGGACTAGACCGTGCCGCGTCCCTCGCCGAGGCAACCGGTCAAGCTTACTCGACCCGCGCGCGAGGTTCGACCCCGCCCGGCTGTCCGCGGCTCGAACTCCCGGTGGCGCTACGAAACCCGGCCGATCACGTCGCCGCGGACGACCCGGCCGATCGTCATGCCCTCCAGCACCTCGCGCTCGAACCGGCGCAGCTCCAGCCACACCTCGTTGAGATGGACGGAGGCGCCCACGTACTCCAGCTGCTCCGGCCGCAGGTTGCGCACCGTCGCCAGCGGCCCGTCGATGATCCTGATCACATCCGCGATCGACAGCGTCTCCGGGTCGGCGGTCAGGGTGTGGCCACCGTCCGGTCCGCGCCGGCTGGAGACCACCCCGCCGCGTCGCAACTCGGTCAGGATCGTCTCGAGAAAGCGACGCGGCACGTCCTCACTCTCGGCGATCGCGTCCGAGGTGAGCGAACCGGGAGCGGCCTTGGCCAGCGCGCAGACCGCCCGCAGGGCGTAGTCGACCTTCGCCGTCAGCCGCATCTCAGGCGCCTTCGAAGAGACCGGCCACCGAACCGTCGTCGAAGACCTCCCGAATGGCCCGCGCGATGAGCGGTGCGATCGACAGCACGGTCAGCTTGTCGAACTGCCGCTCGACCGGCACCGGCAGCGTGTTGGTGACGACCACCTCGGCGATCGGCCCATTCTTGAGCCGGTCGACGGCCGGGCCGGAGAGCACCGGGTGGGTGGCCGCGACGATCACGTCGCCGGCACCGTTCTCCTTGAGCGCCTCGGCGGCCTGGGCGATGGTGCCGGCGGTGTCGATCATGTCGTCGACCAGCAGGCAGGTCCGCCCGGCCACCTCACCGACGACCTCGTGCACCTTGACCTCGTTCGGCACGCTCGGGTCGCGGCGCTTGTGGATGATCGCCAGCGGCGCGCCCATCCGGTCCGACCAGACGTCGGCGACCCGCACCCGGCCGGCATCCGGGGAGACCACCGTCAGGTTCTCCCGGTCGACCCGCTGCTTCATGTAGTTGACCAGCACCGGCATCGCCCACAGGTGGTCGACCGGGCCGTCGAAGTAGCCCTGGATCTGCGCGGCGTGCAGGTCGACGCTCATCAGCCGGTCGGCGCCGGCGGTGACGTACATGTCGGCGACCAGGCGGGCGGAGATGGGCTCACGACCCTTGTGCTTCTTGTCCTGACGCGAGTACGGGAAGAACGGCGAGATCGCCGTGATCCGCTTCGCCGAGGCGCGCTTGAGCGCGTCGATCATCAGCAGCTGCTCCATCAGCCACTGGTTGATCGGCGCGCAGTGGCTCTGCAGCACGAAGGCGTCGCAGCCGCGGACGGACTCCCCGTAGCGGACGTAGATCTCGCCGCTGGCGAAGTCGTAGATCGTGGTGGGCACCAGGCTGACGCCGAGTTCCCGGGCCACCTCGTCGGCCAGGTCGGGGTGGGCCCGCCCACAGACGAGGACGAGACGTTTCTCACTCGTGGTCGTGATGCCGGTCATCGGCTGGTCCCTTCGTCCGGCTCGCCGGCATCGTCGGCCGCCGCCGTGTGTGCCTGCGCGGCGGCGTGGGAGGCGGAGCCGGCTCGCCGCTTGGCGACCCAGCCCTCGATGTTGCGCTGTCTGGCCCGGCCGACGGCGATCGCCCCGGCGGGGACGTCCTCGGTGATGACCGAGCCGGCCGCGGTGTAGGAGCCGGGGCCGAGTTCCACCGGAGCGACGATCATCGAGTCGCTGCCGATCCGCACGTGGTCGCCGACCG
>JBDIAG010000509.1:0-3956 GCA_039812305.1 Actinomycetales bacterium
GTGGCCGCACGCCACCTCCATCGAGAAGGACGACGAAGCAGCCGACCGACCTGGCTGGATCAACGGCGGCGGACCTGTCAGATCCAGCGTGGCGAGAAGCGTTTACCTCGATGACCCCTCGGCTGGAGAATCGCTTCTAGATGTCATGCGGGACACTGCCATCAAATCAGGCTGGCATGTTCGCAATGGCGACCTTCTCGATGACCAGCCGGGATTCAAAGGAACCAAAGAAATGTCCTTCGGAACCACGATACTCGAGGTACATATCGTCGAGACGTCCGGATACATCGACATATACATGTACCCGGAGGAGGCGGGCGTATAGAACGCCAAGAGCACAACTGGGCGGGCAACCACGATTGTCCTGCCGATCGGGTTGCGTCCTGCCAGAAGGGGCCTATTTCACCCGCCGGGCAGGACACATCCTCGACACCCGGACAACGCAGACGCGCAGACTCGGCGCGATCACCCGGTCAGACGATCCAGGGCCTTCGTGAGCCGCTGCACGGAGACGGGGGCCGGGGTGGAGATGCCGGGCGACAGGAGGGAGACCCGTAGTTCCTCCAGTTGCCAGCGGAGGGCGCGCAGTTCGTCGCGGCGGGGGTCGGTGGGTTCGCAGCCGGCGAGGGCGGCGCGCCATCGTTCGGTCACCGCCCGTACCTGGGCGAGGCCGGACGAGTCCCGGCCGGGGTCGGCGGCGGCCCGTTCCAGCCGGCGCACCGCGGCCTGCAGGTAGCGCTGCAGGTCCGGCAGCCGCGACGAGCCCGCCTCGGTGAGGAACCCGGGATGCACCAGGTGCCGCAGGTGGTCTCGCTCGTCGTGCGCCGCCGCCAGCGCCGGGAGCGGAGCGTCCTTGATCGCGGCGTCGAGGGCCCGGGTGCTGGCCAGGATCCGGGCCACCAGGGGCAGCAGGTCGGCGATCCGCCGCGGCACCTCCTCCCGGGCACGCTCCCGTAGCCGCGCGAAGCCCGCGGCCTCGAAGGCCGGGCCGCCGCATTCCCGGATGACGTCGTCGATCGCCGCGCCGGCCAGGTCGTGCAGGAGCGCCGGCAGCGATCCGTGCGGCGCCGCCGTCAGGGCGAGACGAGCCGCGGTATCCCAGGTCCCGGTGAGCGAGGCCACGCTGGGCACCCGCACGAGCCCGAGCAGGAGCCGCCGGGTCCCCGCCCACATCGCCCGCTCCTGTTCGATCTGGCTGGCGAGCACCTGCACGTCGACCCTGCCGTCACGGTCAGCCAGAGCCGGGTACCCGGTGATCCGACCCGCCGAGCCGGGCACGACGAACTCCCGCGGCAGATCCGGGATGGTCCAGTCCGTCAGACCGGTGGCGGTCAGGCCCGCCTCGCGCCCGGCCCGGGCCAGGGCCTGGGCCACCGACTCGCTCGACGCCCGGCTGACCGAGGCGACGTCCTTGCCGGCGGCCACGGTCCGTCCCTGATCCCCGGTCACATTGACCCGGACGCGCAGGTGCGCCGGCACCTTCTCCCAATCGAAGGCGTCCGGGGGAATGGGCATCCCGGCGATCCGGCCCAACTCGCGGGAAAGGGCGGGCAACAGAGCCTCCTCCCCCGGCCGCACCCGCTGCAGGACCTTCGTGGCGTTGTCCGGAGCCGGCGCCAGGTGTCGCCGGTACTGCTTGGGCAGCGACCGGATGAGCGCGGTGACCAGTTCGTGGCGCAGGCCGGGCACCTGCCATTCCAGGGAGACCGGGTCGAGCTGGTTCAGCACCGCGGCCGGCACGGTCACCGTGACCCCATCGTCCCCGGCGCCGGGTGAGAAGCGGTACGCCACCGACAAATCGAGGTCGCCGACCTGCCATCGGTCGGGGAAGGCGCCGCGCGGCACGGTGTCCGCGTCCTGGCGGATCAGATCCTGCTCGGTGAGGGTCAGCAGGTCCGGCCGCTCGTGCCGGGCCTTGCGCCACCACGAGTCGAAATGCGTTGCGGAGACCACGGCCCGGGGAATCCGGGCGTCGTAGAAGGCGAAGATCGTCTCGTCGTCGACGACGATGTCGCGGCGCCTGCTGCGGCTCTCCAGATCGGCGACCCTGGCCAGGGTCTCCTTGTTGTCGCGGAAGAAGTGGTGCCGGGTGCGCCAGTCCCCTTCAACCAGCGCGTGTCTGATGAAGAGCTCCCGGGAGAGCTCCGGATCGACGCCGGAGTAGCCGACCAGCCGGTCGGCGACGACCGGCACCCCGTAGAGGGTCACCTTCTCCCGGGCCACGACGCTGCCCTGCCGGGCCGACCAGTGCGGTTCGGAATAGGAGCGTTTCAGCAGGTGGGCGCCGACCTCCTCGACCCACTCCGTCTGCAGGCCGGCGACCGTCCGCCCCCAGGTGCGGGTGGTCTCGACGATCTCCGCGGCCATGGTCAGCTCCGGTGGCTTCTTCGCCAGCGCCGACCCCGGCCAGATCGCGAACCGGACCCCGCGCGCCCCGATGAACTCGGTGACCGGACGCCTTCCCCCGCTGCGCTGCGCCGTCTTCGCCCGGTCGTCGCGGAGGCCGACCCGGGAGAGCAGGCCGGCGAGGAGGGCCTGGTGGATCGCGGCAAGATCCGGCGTTCCGTCGTCGCTGCTGGTGCGGGAGAGCCGCAGGCCGGCGTCCTTGGCGGCGCGGCGCAGCTGGGCCACCAGGTCCTGCCACTCGCGGACCCGCAGGAAGTGCAGATACTCGCGCCGGCACATCCGGCGGAAGGCACTGGCGGAGAGCGTCTTCTGCTGCTCGCGCAGATATCGCCAGAGGCCGAGGTAGGAGGCGAAGTCGGAGTGCTCGTCGGCGAAACGGCGATGCGATTCGTCGGCGGCCTGCTGGTGGTCGATGGGACGCTCGCGCGGATCCTGGATCGACAGCGCCGCCGCGATGACGATGACCTCCTCGACGCAGCCTCGCTCGTCCGCGGCGAGCACCATCCGGGCCAGTCGCGGATCGACCGGCAGCCGCACCAGCCGTCGTCCGATCTGCGTCAGCGCGTGCCTGCCCGGACGCCCCGGTCGCGCACCGGATCGCGCGTTCCGGCGAGCGTGCCGGTCTCGCCCGGAAGCCTCCTCGATCGCGTTGAGCTCCTGCAGCAAGGCGAGCCCGTCGTTGACCGCTCGCGAATCGGGCGGATCGATGAAGTCGAAGGCCGCGATGTCGCCGAGGCCGATGTTGGTCATCTGCAGGATGACCGACGCGAGGTTCGTCCGCAGGATCTCGGGGTCGGTGTATTCGGGCCGGGACTCGAAGTCGGCCTCGGAGTAGAGGCGGATGCAGATGCCGTCCGAGGTGCGGCCGCAGCGGCCCGCACGCTGGCGGGCCGAGGCCTGCGAGACCGGCTCGATCGGCAGGCGCTGCACCTTGGTGCGGGTCGAGTAACGGGAGATACGGGCGAAGCCGGTGTCGATGACGTAGCGGATGCCGGGCACGGTCAGCGACGTCTCGGCGACGTTGGTGGCCAGGACGATGCGGCGGCCGGAATGTCGCGCGAACACCCGGTGCTGCTCAGCCGCAGAAAGGCGCGCGAAGAGCGGGACGATCTCGGTCTCGGCCAGCCGTCCGGACCGCACCGCATCGCCGATGCCGTCCGCGGCGTCACGGATCTCGCGCTCTCCGGAGCAGAAGACCAGGACGTCGCCGAAGCCTTCGGCCTGCAACTCTGCGGCGGCGTCGACGACGGCGGTGACCTGGTCGCGGTCGGGATCGGCGGACGGGTCGTCGGGGTCGACCACCGGCCGGTACCGGATCTCCACCGGGTAGGTGCGGCCGGAGACCTCGATCACCGGCGCCGGCCCGGGACGGGATCCGAAACCGGCGAAATGCGTTGCGAACCGCTCGGAATCGATCGTCGCCGAGGTGATGATGAGCTTGAGATCGGGACGCTGCCGCAACAGGCCGTGCAGATAGCCGAGGAGGAAGTCGATGTTGAGCGACCGCTCGTGCGCCTCGTCCACGATGATCGTGTCGTAGCGCCGCAGCA
>JBDIAG010000510.1:0-3956 GCA_039812305.1 Actinomycetales bacterium
CCGGCCCGCTCGCCGACCAGGATGATCACACCGCCGTCGCGCAACGCGTTCACGGTCGCCCCGTGCTCGGCCGGATCGCCGGACTGCGCGCAGGCCTCCCGAAGCCGGCGCAGCACCAGCGCCTCGGATCCGGGCGCCGCCGGCAGCAGCGTGCCGTCGAGCTTGGTGAGGCCGCGGCTGGCGAAGGGCGCGATCGCGTGCACGGCCACGTGGTGCTTGCGCATCCCCTTGCGCAGCCGGAGGAAGACGATCGCCGCCTCCTCCTCGGGCTCCAGCCCGACCAGCAGAACCGTCCGGGCGTGCTCGAGATCGGTGAAGGTCACGCCCAGCCCGGTGCCGGCGACGTGCGCCCCCAGGAAGGCGAGCTCCTCTGCCGAACCGGGGCGTGCCCGGTGGTCGATGTCGTTGGTGCCCAACGCGACCCGGGCGAACTTGGCGTAGGCGTAGGCGTCCTCGTAGCGGAGCTGGCCGCCCGGCAGCACGCCGACCCCGACCGCGCCGTGGCGCTGGTCCTGCGGATCCTCCGGGTTGCCGAGCTCACCGTCGCGGGCCTTGATCAGCCCGGCGGCGGCCACCTGCAGCGCGAGCGGCCAGGAGACCGGCTGCAGCACACCGTCGGCGTCGCGCACCAGCGGGCTCTCCAGACGGTCCGGCTGGGTGCTGGCGTGGAACGCGAACCGGCCCTTGTCGCACAGCCATTCCTC
Organism: Actinomycetales bacterium; assembly: GCA_039812305.1. Classification (GTDB taxonomy): domain Bacteria; phylum Actinomycetota; class Actinomycetes; order Actinomycetales; family CAWJMD01; genus JBDIAG01. The sequence continues at coordinate 705 of JBDIAG010000510.1, forward strand.
GTTGACCTGCGGGTCGTTGCCGGCCAGCTGGCGCAGCACCACACCGCGGCGGGTGTCGACCCGCTGCGCGCAGCCGGAGGAGCAACCGCTGCAGATGCTCGGCGTCGACACCAGGTCGAACGGCCGGGACCGGAACCGGTACATCGCGCTGGTGAGCGCGCCGACCGGGCAGATCTGGATGGTGTTGCCGGAGAAGTAGGACGCGAACGGCACCCCGGTCTGATCGAGCATCTGCTCGCCGCGGGTGGCGATCCCCAGCACGCCCGGCGAGAACGTGCCGATCTGCTGGTTGGCCCCCCGCTTCTGCAGGTCGATGAACGGGTCGCCGGCGATCTCCTTGGAGAACCGGGTGCAGCGCTGGCAGACGATGCACCGCTCCCGGTCGAGCAGGACCTGCGTGGAGATCTTGATCGGCTTGGGGAAGGTGCGCTTGACGTCGACGAACCGGGTCTCGGCCCGTCCGTCGCTCATCGCCTGGTTCTGCAGCGGACATTCCCCACCCTTGTCGCACACCGGGCAATCCAGCGGGTGGTTGATGAGGAGGAACTCCATCACGCCGTGCTGGGCCTTGCGTGCGGTGTCCGAGGTCAGCTGGGTGTTCACGGCCATGCCGTTGGTCAGCTCGACCGCGCAGGCCGGCTGCGGCTTGGGCATCGGCCGCATCGAGCCATCCGGGCCGGGCGTGGCCACGTCGACGAGGCACTGCCGGCAGGCCGCCACCGGGTCCAGCAGCGGATGGTCGCAGAATCGCGGGATCGCGATCCCGAGCTCCTCGGCGGCGCGGATGATCAAAGTCCCCTTGGGGACCTGCACCTCCACCCCGTCGATGGACGCGGTGACCGGCGGTGCCGCGGGGGCGCCGGTGGACGGCTGGGCGGCGGCGGTCATGACCCCACCCGCGCGAAGCCGGTGGACCTCTCGTACGGGAAGAGCTCCCACGCCGGCGTGTGCATCCCGGCCTCGAACTCCGACCGGAAGTGCTTGATGCCGCTGGCCACCGGGCTGGTGGCGCCGTCGCCGAGCGCGCAGAAGGAGCGGCCGAGGATGTTGCCGCAGGCTTCGTCCAGCACTTCGATGTCCCCGGGCCGGCCCTCGCCGGCCTCGAGCCTGCGTAGGACGGCCCGCATCCAGTACGTGCCCTCCCGGCAGGGAGTGCACTTGCCGCACGATTCGTGGGCGTAGAACTCCGTCCAGCGGGTCACCGCCCGCACCACCGAGACCGTCTCGTCGAAGATCTGCAGGGCCCGGGTGCCGAGCATCGACTTGTGCAGGCCGACGGACTCGAAATCGAGGGGCACATCCAGGTGCTCCTCGGTGAAGATCGGGGTGGACGAACCGCCCGGGGTCCAGAACTTCAGGCGATGGCCCTCGCGGATCCCGCCGGCCATGTCGAGCAGTTCGCGCAGGGTGATGCCGAGGGGGGCCTCGTACTGGCCCGGCCGCTGGACGTGCCCGGAGAGCGAGAAGAAACCGAATCCCTTCGACCGCTCGGTGCCCATCGAGGAGAACCACTCCGCTCCCCGCCGGATGATCGAGGGCACCGACGAGATCGACTCGACGTTGTTGACCACGGTGGGACGGGCGTAGAGACCGGCCACGGCCGGGAAGGGCGGCTTGAGCCGTGGCTGACCGCGGCGACCCTCCAGCGAGTCGAGCAGCGCCGTCTCCTCGCCGCAGATGTAGGCGCCGGCCCCGGCGTGCACGGTCACGTCCAGGTCGAACCCGGTGCCGCGCACGTTCTTGCCGAGGTAGCCGTGGGCGTAGGCCTCCTGGACGGCCTTCAGCAGCCGCCGGTAGACGTGTACGACCTCGCCCCGCAAGTAGATGAAGGCATGGTTGCAGCCGATCGCGTACGAGGTGATCGCCACCCCCTCGACCAGGGCGTGCGGATTGGCGAGCAGGAGCGGCATGTCCTTGCAGGTGCCGGGCTCGGACTCGTCCGCGTTCACCACCAGGTAGCGCGGGCCGCCGTCGGGCGGCGGCAGGAAGCCCCACTTCATCCCGGTCGGGAAGCCGGCGCCGCCGCGTCCGCGCAGGCCGGAGGCCTTCACCGTGTCGATGATGGAAGCCGGCTCGCGGGCCAGCGCCAGCATCAGCCCGCGGTAGCCGTCGTGGTCGAGGTAGGTGTCGATCGTCCAGGATCGCGGTGCGTCCCAGATGTCGGAGAGAACCGGTGTCAGGGTGGTCATCGGAATCAGCCCTCCTTGCCCTGGGTGGGACTCTTGGGGTCCGGGCCCGGACTGCGGGGTTCCGCCTTCTGGGCGCTGGATTCACCGTCGGGCGGCGTCTTCACCGCGCTGTCCGGAGCGGTCGCCGAGGAATGCGGTGCCCCCGGAGCGGGCTGACCGGCGCCGTCGGCACCGTCGGAGTCCGACAGCAGACTCGGCGTCGCCGGGGCCGTCCATCCCTGAGACCTGGCCAGAGCCAGCCCGGCCAGCGACGGCTCCCCCGCTCCGATACCTTCGTCGGCGCGACCGTCGAGGAATCCGGCGAGCACTCGGGAGGTCTGCTTGAACGAGCAGACCTGCGCCGCGCCGCGGGTCGGGGCCACCGTCTCGCCGGCCCGCAGCCGATCGCAGAGGTGACGGGCGGACTGCGGAGTCTGGTTGTCGAAGAACTCCCAGTTGACCATCACGACCGGGGCGTAGTCGCAGGCGGCGTTGCACTCCACCCGCTCCAGGGTGATCGCGCCGTCCGCGGTGGTCTCGTCGTGCCCCACCCCGAGGTGGTCGCTGACCGCTTGGAAGATCTCGTCGCCACCGAGCACGGCGCACAGGGTGTTGGTGCACACCCCGACGGTGTAGGTGCCGTTCGGCCGGCTCTTGTACTGGGTGTAGAAGGTGGCCACCGCGGACACCTCGGCCGCGGACAGGTCGAGCGTCTCGGCGCAGAACAGAATGCCGTCCGGGCTGACGTAGCCGTCCTGCGACTGCACCAGGTGCAGCATCGGCAGCAGCGCCGAGCGGGGCTGCGGATACCGCGCGATGATCTGCTCGCAGTCGGCGCTCAGCCGTTCGCGCACCTCGGCCGGATATGCCATCAGCGCTGCCTCCCATCGGTACTCGGCCCGCTCGGGGTCATCGGTTCGGTGCGGTTCGTCGTCGGGATCATCGGTCCACCCCGCCCATGACGGGGTCGATGGAGGCGACCGCGACGATGACGTCCGCCACCGAGCCGCCCTCCGACATCGCCGCCAGAGCCTGCAGGTTGTTGAACGACGGGTCGCGGAAGTGCACCCGATAGGGCTTGGTG
>JBDIAG010000511.1:0-3944 GCA_039812305.1 Actinomycetales bacterium
CGCCGCACGTCGAGATGACGGTCGAGAACCTGCGCGACCGGGGCGTTCTGGTGGACGACTCGGTGCCGGACCGCTGGACGGTCGAGCCCGGCCCGATCCACGCCCTGGACGTGCTGGTCGAGCCGGACCTGTCCAATGCCGGGCCTTTCCTGGCCGCCGCCCTGGTCTGCGGCGGCCGGGTCACCGTGCCGGACTGGCCGCAGCGCACCACCCAGGCCGGCGACCATCTGCGGGATCTGCTCGACCAGATGGGCGCCGACGTGAACCTCGACGCCGACGGTCTCACCGTCACCGGATCGGGCGAGATCTACGGTGTGGACGTGGATCTGCACGAGGCCGGCGAACTGACCCCGGTGGTCGCGGCGCTGTGCGCGCTGGCCGACTCGGGCTCACGGCTGCGCGGCATCGGCCATCTGCGGGGGCACGAGACCGACCGCCTGGCCGCGCTGGCGACCGAGATCAACCGGCTCGGCGGCGAGGCCACCGAGACCGAGGACGGGCTCACCATCAAGCCCCGGGAGCTCACCGCCGCGGGCGTCTTCGAGAGCTACGCGGATCACCGGATGGCGACCGCCGGGGCGGTGCTCGGACTGGCCGTTCCCGGGCTGCAGGTGCGTGACATCGAGACCACCGCCAAGACCCTGCCGGATTTCTCGGCCCGCTGGCACGCCATGCTGGCCGACCGCGCGTAACCCCTGGAGGACGTGCTGCCGCCCACCCGTCGCCGCCGGCGCGAGTACGACGAGTCCGACGTCCGGCTCGGGGCCAGGGCCCGGGAGAGCCGCCGGGCCCGCACCAAGGAGCGCCCGGCGCACGAGAACGCCGAACTGGCACGGGTTCTCACCGTGGACCGGGGGCGGTACACCTGTCTGGTGGGAGCCGTCGAGGTGGATCCCGCACTCGAGTCGGGCGGGTCGACCGCGGCGGACGGGTCCAGCCGGCCGAGCAGGTCCAGCGGGACGCGCGGGTCTACCGAACCGGGAGGGTCTGGCACGGCCAGCGGGTCCAACGCATCCGGCAGCGAGCCGCGTGAGCGGACCGTGACCGCGATGAAGGCCCGTGAGCTGGGCCGGGCCGGCATCGTGGTCGGCGACCGGGTGCGACTGGTCGGCGACACCTCCGGCGCGGCCGGGTCACTGGCCCGGATCGTGCGGGTGGAACCCCGTCACGGCACCCTGCGCCGCACCGCCGACGACACCGATCCGGTGGAGCGGATGATCGTCACCGGCGTGGATCAGATGGTCATCGTCACCGCGGTGGCCGAGCCGGAACCGCGACCGCGCATGGTGGACCGCTGCCTGGTGGCCGCCTACGACGCCGGCGTGGAGCCGCTGCTCTGCCTCACCAAGGCGGACCTGGAGGATCCCGAACCGTTCCTGGAGCAGTTCGCCCCCCTGGGGCTGGCCTGGGTGGTCACCAGCCGGACCTCCGCAGGCGCCCTGACCGGGCTGGAGGACCTGCGCGAACGCCTGGTCGGCCGGGACAGCGTGCTCGTCGGGCATTCCGGTGTCGGAAAGTCCACACTGGTGAACGCGCTCGTGCCGGAAGCCGTTCGAGCCACCGGTCGCGTGAACGCGGTGACCGGGCGCGGCCGGCACACCTCGTCCTCGGCGATCGCCCTGCCGCTGCGCGATGCCGACGGCAGGTGCGTCGGGTGGGTCACCGACACTCCCGGCGTCCGGTCGTTCGGACTGGCCCACGTCGATCCGGAACGGATCCTGCATGCCTTCGCCGACCTGGTGCCGGGTGAGGAGGAGTGCCCCCGGGGCTGCACGCACGACGAACCCGATTGCGGTCTCGACGACTACGTGGCCGCAGGCGCCGCCGGACCTTCCGGGCCCGCCCGCCTGGCCTCGTTCCGCCGCCTGCTGGCCTCACGCGACGCGGCGAGTGGCTGATCCCCCGCACCGGTGAGGCGGATCACCCACTCGCGGAGACCTGCTTGTGCCAGGTGTGGGTGCGGTAGGCGGGGACCCAGCCGAGCGAGGCGTACAGCTGGTCGGCGTGGGTCGGCGAGTCGGCGTCCACTTCGAGATCGACGCGATTGCGTCCCCGCTCGGCGGCATCCCGGATCACCGCGTACAGCAATGCCTTCGCGACGCCGCGGCCACGGGCCAGCCGGTGCACACCCAGGTAGTCGATGTAGCTGCCCTCGAGGCCGGCGTCGTCCCGGGGAAGGGTGGAGGAGACCAGGCTGCCGCCGGCGAGTGGGGTGCCGTCCGGGGAGTCGATGGTGACCAGCCACCAGTGGTCGAAGTCGTGCCCGGCCCGCTCCCCCATCCGCTGGACGAACTCCGGGAAGCTCTCCCGGTAGGAGTTGAAGTGGTCGACGAAGGACTCTTCGAGGATCCGGTGCACCAGCTGCACATCGGTGGCGACGGGCATGCCGTCGGAATGCGTGCGCACCCGCCGGATCGTCACCCCGGGCCGGGGCGGAGGGAAGGCGTCCTCGGCGGCGTCGGCGGACGTGACCGGACGCGTCATCTCCAGCCAGGTGCGGGTGTGGGCGAAACCGGACTCGGCCAGCCAGCTCTCGGTGCGGGCGTCCGCGGCGTCGGTCGTGCAGTCGAGCTGAGTGCCGCTCAAGCCCCTCTCGGTGGCGACCTGGCGACCGACCTGCTCGGCGCCGCGGCACAGCTGCTCGCCGACGACCGTGGCGGCCCGATCGTCCAACTCGGGGTCGACGACGATGGAGACCACCGTCCGGCCGGCCGCCCGGTCGTGCACGCTGGCCCAGGCCACCAGCCGTCCGTCGTTCGATTCGACGACGGTCTGGCGCCTGGTCCAGGATCCGACGCCGACGACGAGCGAGCGCACACCCGCCGCATCGACGTTGGAGGAACCGTGCAAGGTCAGCTGCTGCCGCCGGAGGAGGCCGATGATCGGTTCGACATCGTTCTCACCCGGGGGCCGGGCGTGCCAGCCCGAGGGCAGCTCCACCCGATCGTGGAAGGTCATGCCTGCCACGGTACGGGGCTGAGTCACCAACGGCCGCGCTTGTCCTGACGTCCGCCGGACTGACGGGACGACGTCCCGCCGGCCTTGGCGTAGCTGCGGCCCGGGCGTCCCTCGTTGCCGCCGCCACGCTGACCGGTGCCCCGCTGGCCCGTGCCACGCTGGCCGCCGTACTGGCCGCCACGGTGGCCGGCGGTACGCGGCCGCCCACCCCAGCCGGCCTTCGAGGGTCCACGGCGGGAGCCCTGCTCGACCGGCGCCTCGAGCGAGCCGGAGCCGTCCAGGGCGGCCACGGTGAGCGGGCGGGGGGCGGAGCGGAAGTCGTGATGGCGCACCTCGACCCCGGCCTGCGTCTGCATGCGGTGCACGCTCTGGCGCAGCTTGGGCACGGTGATCGTCACGACGCCACCGCTGCGGCCGGCCCGCGCGGTGCGTCCGGAACGGTGCAGGTACGACTTCGCGTCGCCGGCGTTGTCGAAGTGGACCACCAGCTCGACGTCGTCCACGTGGATGCCGCGGGCGGCGACGTCGGTGGCCACGACGGCCTGCGCCTGCCCGGAGGAGAAGCGGGCGAGATTGCGCTCGCGCACGCGCTGGGAGAGATTGCCGTGCAGCTCGACCGCGGTGACGCCGACCTCCTCGAGGGCCTCGGTGCCGCGCTCGGCACCCTCCCGGGTGCGGGCGAAGACGATCGTGCGGCCGTTGGCCCGGATCAGATCGGCGGTGGCGCGGATCTTCTCGTGGTACCCCCCGACGACGAGGGTGTGGTGCGTCATCGCCGTCACGGCGCCGGCGTTGGGGTCCAGCTCGTGCCGGCGGGGGTCGCGCAGATGGCTGCGGACCAGCCGGTCGACGTCGCCGTCGAGGGTGGCCGACAGCAGCATCCGCTGGGACCCGGCCGGGGTGAGCCCGATCAGCTTGTCGACCGCGGCGAAGAAGCCGAGGTCGGCCATGTGATCGGCCTCGTCGAGCACGGTGACCTCGATGTC
>JBDIAG010000512.1:0-3938 GCA_039812305.1 Actinomycetales bacterium
TCCCCGATGGCGAACGGTTCGCCGTCGCCGATCCGGCCCAGTAGCGTGGCGTGCGGGAATTGCTTGTAGCGATCGGGCAGGCCGAGCGAGCCTTCTCCCGCCGGCCCGAACCGGCGCCCCGGGATGCCGGCGTTGTCGGTCATCCGTCCCAGCGCCGTGATGTGCAGCTGTTCGCCCGCCGAGACCGTCACACCGCTGTCGGCCCAGTCGTTGTTGGTGGCGTCGAGGGTCAGGTAGGTCGTTCCCGGCACCGGGACGAAGGAGTCGAGCTTCAGGGCCCCGACGTCGCCGGTGGGATTGCCGTCCTCGTCGTGCCCGCCGACGAGGTAGACGGTGTTGTCCACGACCGCCGCGCCGAACTGGGTCAGTGTCGTCTCCGGCAACGGAAGCCGTTCTGTCAAAGCGGTGTTCGTGCATTGCCAGGCGAGGGACCGGTCATCGGGGGAGCGGTTTCCGAGCAGGCAGACGCCGTTGTCGATGACCGGTACGGCCACCGAGAAGACCATCGGATCGGGCAGTTGCGCGCTCGGCTGCTGGGGGGCGTCCTCGCCGTCGAGGACCTGCTCCGACTCGGCCGGCGGGCCGGATCCGTCCGCGTCGACACCGCCGGTGAACCAGACCTCGCCCGGGCTCGGGTTGGAGGCGGTCAGCAGCTTGCGCGGCGTCGTGAGGTTGCCCAGGGTCGACCAGCGCGAACGATCGAAGGCGAATGTCGTGGCGGAGACCTGGCCGGCCCGGTCGACTCCGCCGGCATAGACCACCCGCTTACCGTCGTAGGCGGCGGCTCCCGAATACCGGGGTTCGGGCATCGGCTGCAGCTTTCTCCAGCCCTGCCGGTCGGGCCTGAGGGCGAGCACCTCGTCCAGAGCCTTCGTGCCGTCGAACCCGCCGATGATCAGCGGCTCCTTCTCGCCGAATGTCACCACGGTGGCGAATGCGCGTCCGCTCGGCAATTCCGGCCCGGGCGTCCATTCAGCCGTACCCGGATCGAAGATCTCGACGGTGCTGCGCGGGGTCTTCCCATCGTCCTCGAAACCGCCCACGACCCAGAGCTTCCCGTCGACGGCGGCGACGCCGGCGGAGTCGGTGGCGAACGGCAGGCCGGCCACCGGCGTCCAGGTGGCCGGCTCGTCGCCGCTGGATTCGGTGGCCGGGCTGCTGGAACCGGTGGCCGGGGTCCGTTCGGTGGCGTCGACACCGGAACGGTCGCGGTTGATCCAGAGCAGCGAGCCGATCACGATGGCCGCGACGAAGGCCGCGGCGACGAGGATGGCGATCGGACGGCGCCGGTCCCGGGTGGGAGCGGTCGGCGTGGTGGGCACCGGGTGGGTGAACGGGTCGGAGAGCGCGGTGGACGATTCCGGTTCGTCGCCGTCCCGTCCGGGCTCTTCGCCGCCGGCCGGGGAGTAGGTGGACGGGGGCTGGCCGGCCGGCTGGGCTTCGTGCCGATGATCGTCCCGTGCCGGACTGCCGGTGTGCGACGGGGGAGCGGCGTGGGGTGGAGGGCTGGGCGGCTCGGGACCGTCCGGCGGTTCCGTCTCCGGCAGACGGGCGTCGTAGAGGAAGTCGACGGCGGCCGGCTCCGGTTCGATCGCCGGCTGGCGTGCCGTGTCGTCGACGGGAGGCAGATGGGCTGTCGACTGGTCTGGGGCTGCCGACGGCCCGGCGGTCGGTTGGTCGTCCGCGGGCTGACCGGATCCTGTCTGGTCGGTCTCCGGTTGGCTGGTCTCCGCTTGGCCGGGCGCTGTCTGGCCGGTCACTGTCTGGCCGGCGGCTGGGAGGCCGGGTTCTGCCGGGCTGGTCGTCGGCAGCCCGGACGTCGGCTGGTGCAGCGGCTGGGTCGTCTCGGTCGCGGTCGCCTCGGTCGGTGGTGCCGGGGGAGGCGGTGCTGCTCGCCCCGGGGCGGTCGGGCCGGGCGCGGCATCGAGTGGCGGGGCCTGGAGGAGCGTGTCGAAGTCACGGACGGCACCGAGGACGACGTCGTGCTTGGGGTGGGTGTCCAGGGCGGTGGGGACGTTGAAGGTGTCGTGGAGCAGTTCGCTGACCAGGGGGATGCGGGAGGATCCGCCGATCAGGACGATGGCGTGCAGGTCGTGCGGCTCGAGCCGGGCCGAGCGCAGGGCGCGGGCGACGGCGTTGATGGTCTCCTGCAGGGCCGGCCGGATCAGGGCCTCGAATTCGGAGCGGGTGACGCGGACCATCGTGGAGATGCCGGGCAGCGTGACCGGGATCTCGGTCTCGATGTCGGAGGAGAGGGATTCCTTGGCTTCGACACAGTCGCGGCGTAGCCGGAGCAGGGCGGCGAGGGTGAGGGGGTCGTCGACGTCCAGGTTCTGGGTGGTGGGGCCGAGGTCGCCGAGGACCTTGCGGAAGAGGGCTTCGTCGAAGTCGATGCCGCCGAGCTGTTCGACCCCTTCGGGAGTGCCGAGGATGACCATCTCCTCGGCCTGCTTCTCCAGCAGGCAGATGTCGAAAGTGCCGCCGCCGAGGTCGTAGACGGCGAGTCTGGCACCGGTGGGCACGCGGGTCTGGGCGGCGTACTGCAGCGCGGCGGCGGTGGGCTCGGGCAGGGTGCGGGCCGAGCCGATGTCGGCCAGGGAGATGATCTCGTCGAGCAGTTCGAGGCGGTAGCCGCCCCATTTGGCGGGGTGGGTGACGGTGATCCGATCGGGTCGGCTGCCCTCGCGTTCGGAGACGGTGGCGACCACCCAGCGCAGCAGGTGCGAGGTGAGCAGTTGGGGGGAGTAGGGGGTGCCGCCGACGAGCATCGGGACGTGGTCGCCGAGGCGGCGTTTGAACTCCCGGGCGATCCGGTCGGGCGCGGTGGCGGCGCGGCGTTCGGCGGCCTCCCCGACCAGGAACTCTCCGCTGGGTTGCAGGTAGAGCACGGAGGGGATCTGCATCGCCCGGTTGCCCAGGCCGACGATCGTGGGTGGCTGACCGTTGGCGACCGCGGCCGCGGTGAACGTGGTGCCCAGATCGATGCCCAGGTGGTAGGCCACCGGATCACCCCCACAGTGTCGCCGCCATCACGAGGGTAGACCCGAAACTCCGCGAGCGACAGCGCCTGAAAGGGCAGTCACCTGCGCCCCGGCGACCGCGTATCAGACAGCCCGCGCCGCCCACCTACTCGACGACAGCGCGAACGACGGAGCTTCGCGCGAACCCGAGGGGGGAGTACGCCATGAGTGATGGGACCCAGGGGCTGGACCTGGACACCGCGGTATCGAACGTTCCGGAGACGGTCAGCGAGGAAGAGTTCGTGTCGGATGCGCCGCAGGCCGGTGAGGGCGACGTCGCGGCGGTCGAGGGCGAGGTGGAGGAGGTCCCCGGGGCGGCTTCCGTCGCGGATGCCGGATCGGTGATTCCCGATCTCAGCGACCTGCGGCCGATCGGCGAGGCGTCCTACGGCCCGTCGGCCGAGTCGGTCATCGGTGTCGACGATCGCGTCCAGATCCAGAACACGCAGGACTATCCGTGGCGAGTGCACGCGTCCCTGCTGATCACCGCGCGGGACGGTTCACGCTGGATCGGCACCGGCTGGTTCATCGGCCCGCACACGCTGGCGACCGCCGGCCACGTCGTCTACATCAAGAACAGCGGCGTGCCCGGCCGGGACGGCTGGGTGCAGAGCATCCAGGTCGTGCCCGGGCGCAACGGTGCCAGCGCGCCGTACGGCTCGGTGGTGGCGACCAGCTTCCGCAGCGTGACGGGGTGGACGAACAACGGCGACCCGGAGCACGACTACGGCGCCATCATCCTGTCCACCGATCTGGGCAGCACGACCGGGTGGCTGGGCTTCGCGTCCTGGAACGACGACACCTTGAAGTCCAAGACGGTGAACATCTCCGGGTACCCGGGGGACAAGCCTTCCGGGACCCAGTGGTACCACTCGAGCTCGGTGGCCGCCCTCGGCCCGCGCAAGGTCTTCTACACCG
>JBDIAG010000513.1:0-3919 GCA_039812305.1 Actinomycetales bacterium
ACCTACGAGTCGAACTGGATGAACACCGCCGTGCGCGGTGAGTCTGCCGGTGAGGACGAGAACCCCGTCTCCGAAGAGGAGATGGATTCCGTGCCCGAGGCCGCCTGAGCGGTCGAAGGCGCACCAGCCCGGCAGCGGGGGGAACCCACTCCGCTGCCGGGCGCACCCGTGTCAGCACGACGCTGGCCGGCGCCCCGAACGCATCATGACGAAGGAGAACAGCGATGTCGCAGCAACGACTGGACGAGGCCGTCGAGGCGTACCTCGTCGCCCGAGAAGAACTGATCGCCGCCACCGAAGAGCGGGTCTGGGAGCAGCTGCCGGCCGAGACCACCCAGGTGATCGTGCAGTGGGTGGACGACGTCGACTCGTCGCGTCTGTGGTTCGAGCAGGCGCTGGACGCCGACGGCGAGGTGCTCGTCGACGAGTCGACCGATACCGGTGACGTCTACGACGACGTCGACCAGCTCGTCAGCGGCCTCGCCGACGACTGGGACTCGGCGGACAGCCGCTACCTCCGCACCCAGAACCGTGAGGGCATCGACGATGGGATGTGGTTCGTCCTGAGTCGCGATGCCCTGCGCGCCCCGGTGACGACGCTGGCACAGGACCAGCCCGAGACCGCGGCGGCCTGATGCCGACGCAGAAGCCCGAGAACAAGATCGAGGAGCATCTGCGCGAACGAGTGCTGGCCGCCGGCGGTCAGTGCCTGAAGTTCCTGTCCACGGTGTCCGGCGTCCCGGACCGCGTGGTCGTGCTCGCAGGACGCACCGTGTTCGTCGAGCTCAAGGCGCCCGGCAAGAAGCCGCGGCCGCTGCAGCGCGTGCAGCATCTCCGACTCCGGAGCGCCGGCGGCGTCGTCTACGTCATCGACAGCATCCGCGATGCCGATGCTCTGGTCGACCTGCTCCTGGAGCACCCCACGTCGCAGGAGCTGCCCGCGATCGCCTGATCGGGACGCTCGGCGACGACTACGCACTGCACAGATCGAGGAGGTGGTGAGGATGCCGACCACGACGCCCAGGAAAACCTGCAGAGTTGTCGGAGAGATCTGCACGCGCCCGGTCACCGCTCGCGGGCTCTGCAGAAAGCATTACCTCCGCGAATACCGGGCCGGGACGCACACCACCCGGCCGACGCGGTCCGATCGCGCGCAGAAGCGGTGCCCCCCGGAGCACCCGCACGACGTCGACACGTGCTGGACGCAGCACGGATGCCGCTGCGAGGTCTGTGTGTACGCGCGCTCGATGGAACGCAAGCGACGGCGCAACCGGCTGCGCGCCCAGGGCGCTGACGACCAGATCGTCCCGGAGCTGGTGCCCGCCGCAGCGGCACGTGCGCACGTCCAGCAGCTGCATGAGCTGGGCCTCGGATACGAACGGATCGGCCTGGCCGCGGGCGTCGGGCCCGGCCCCATGATGGATCTCATCTACGGCCCTCGAGGGGCGGAACGAGGTCACGGGCCAGCCGTGTCGATCCGCAAGGAGTACGCCGTCGCTCTGCTCGCACTCACCGTCGACGACATCGAGTTCGCTCTCGTCGACCCGACGGGGACCGTTCGTCGCCTCCGTGCCCTCGTCGCGATCGGCTGGAACGAGACGACGCTGGCCGAGTCGCTCGGCATGACGGTGGGCAACTTCTGGGGGCTCCTCCACGACCATCGCGGGAGAGTGACCTCCGCAACCCGCGACAAGGTGACGACCCTGTTCACACGCGTGTGGGACCAGCCGCAGCATGGAGGGTGGTCGGAGCGTGCCAGGCGCATCGCGAAGCACTACCGGTGGGTCGGGCCGCTCGCCTGGGACGACATCGACGACCCCGATGAGCTGCCCGAGGGAGTGCCGAAGGCGAGAGATCGCCGTTCCGGCGCGGCCGAGTACCTCGAGGACATCGCCTTCCTCCTCGAGCTCGGCGAGTCCCCTCACCAGGCGGCTGTGATCGTCGGCAGAACGCTCTCGACGATCGCCAAGGCAGCCGAGCGACACGGCCAGGACGAGGTCCGCACCGTGTTCGAGAAGGCGATGAACAAGCGAATCGCCGCCTAAGCAGTGCGGTGACCTACTGATCCGAAGGAGTCCCCGATGGCACACGCACCCCGTTTGGCCGCGATCATGGCCGACCACGACCGCGGCCCGGAATACGCCCTGGTGCAGTGCATCGGAGCGGGCTTCACCTGCCCGGCCACCGAACGTGTGGAGGCCAGCGCCGGGAAGACCGACGTCGAGATCGTGGCCATCCTCGCAGAGCGGGGCTGGTCGGTCGGCCCGACGCTCTGCCCCGCGCACCGCAAGGCATCCGCCATCGAGGCGGCGCGCCACGACCAGACTGCAGATGCCGGTCCGGCATCCGGGAGCACGGTCGGGGGCGAGAACTGAACACACGAGACACCCGAGATCCGAAGCGGAGGCGATCACGATGAGCTGGCGACAGGACCCCTACTCCTTCGTGCACGCCCTCGGCCCGCGGCCGGGGATACGCCTCACGGCGTCTGCAGGGTTGCTCGCGATGCTCGCCTCGTACTGGCTGCTGTCGATCTCGGTCGGTTTCAGCGCCGACACCAGATTCGTCAGCGGCGTGGCCCTCGTGGGCGCCACCATGACGCTCGGCGCTCTGGTCTGGCTCTGGTGCTCCGCCCGGATGAGCCGGGACCGCAGGGTTCCGGTCTTCTGGTGCTGGGCGATGCTGCACGTCTCGTTCCTGATCGCCGCGGCGATCGGCACCCTTCCGCTCGGAGACGACGGCCTGCTCGCCGTCTGGGGCTTCTACCTGTCGCGGGCGCCGCTGCTCCCGCTGTTCTGGCTCGCAGGCGTCGGCGGCTTCGCCTGGTGGTCGCATCTGCCCGAGCTGTCCGAACCCGACCCGCACCGCTGGGACTTCCTCGCCCCGCCCGAGCAGAGGGATTCGTCGGAGGTGACCGAGCTGCCACCTCGGCCGCCCAGCACGGCCGACGAGCCCGACGAGCCTGACGAAGGAGTCTGATCCATGGCACCCCACCACGGCGCTCCTGCGCGATCCGAACCCGGTCCCGGAGCCGACAGCATCCCGGTGGCGCTGCGCGACCTCCCCGGCACGCGCCTCGAGGTCACAAGCTGGATGTCGGCCGCCGCCGCTCGCTCGAAGTACGGCGCCACGCCCGACTGGGACGCCCAGATGATCCTCGAGACCTTCGCGGCCGATCCGTCCATCCGGGAACGGTGTGCCGGTCGGTCCTGGCATGTCGGTGAGGGCATCTGGCTCAGCACCTGCGGCTACTGCAACGCGTACGTCTTCACCGCGGGATCGCAGCCGGTGTACAGCACGATCGGCCCGCACATGGTGGAGGTCCACGGCGCCCAGGTGCCCGGGATCAACGTCGGCATGCTGCCCTGATCGCCACCGAGCTCGCTCGACAAGGAGGAACGGATGCCCAAGGCACCGAAGAAGTATCTTGACGCCCGCCAGACCCAGGTGAACCCCGAGTGGCTCGAATGGGACGACGCCCGTAGGCTCCGCGTCTCCGAGGACGGGTACGAGATCGCGATGACCATCGGTGCTGAGCCGTCGATGTACTTCCCGGAGCAGGACGACAAGGCCATTCCGGAGGATGGGGCCTGGATCATCGTCATCGAGGAGCCGGTCACCGAGCTGCAGAGCCGGTTCCGTATTCCTCCGCTGTCGATGTGGCGCGCCCGTCACCACCAGCTGAACTCCGGTGCCATCCTCGTCGGCAGGGGTCGCGAGGCTGTGAAGATCTACCCGCAGCAGGCCATCATCGCCACTCCGGGCGGCGACCTGCACCTGTGGCCGCACGAGTACATCGTCGTGGACCGCCCGATGGAGCTCGCCACCGACCCCGATGCGACCCTGCACTCGCTCGGCGGCGAGCCCGTTCTGGACGAGCAGGAGCTCTTCTACCTGATGAGCCGCGGCATCGACAGGC
>JBDIAG010000514.1:0-3915 GCA_039812305.1 Actinomycetales bacterium
GCGGCCAGCCGCTCGGCGATCGCGGAGCCGATCCCGCCACCGGCACCGGTGACGATCGAGACGGCGCCCTCGAAGCGGCGCGCGGCTGACGGAACGGGGTCGAGTGCGGTCACGGGGTTAGCGTGTCAGACAATCAGCCGGGTGGCCAGGCTTGTCAGGGAGCGTGGCCAGGGGTCGACTGTCGCGTCGATCCTCGCCCGGGTGGCACCCGGACGAGCGTCTCGGGGAGGCCCGGCCGGGCGGTTGGCCCGTCGAACAGGGCCGCCGAAATCGGGGTGTCGAATGCGCGCTGTTCAAGCGTGTTGCCCGCTCTGCGTGTGGTCCATCCGACATTGCCCGGCCGGAGAGAGCGGCTGCAGCCCTTGGCAAAGCACGCCCGAGTGGACCATCCTGGGCGGGCAAGTGCGATCCACGCAGACTCGGGCGCAGGGTCGCAACGCCGACTCACGGGAGTGCCGATGAGGCTTGCGGGCGAGGTGTACGAGGCGGCTGTGGTGCCCCGCCGACCGCCGGGCGCCGCCGGTCGAGCGGTGGCGTGGCTGCGTAAGAGCGCCCACCTCGAGCATCCCGATGCCGAACCCGTGGTCGCCGACATCGTCGTGATCGACCTGCGCAGCGGCGCCGAGCGGGTGGACATCTCGGTGACCGGTGCCGAGGTGACCTCCACTCTGGCCAAGCTCCACCGGGATCTGGACACCCTCTCCGTCTCGACCTTCGACGAGGAGTGGGGAGTGCTCTAGGCGTCTGGCGGCCCGTCCGCTGCCATAGGGTTTGGCGGTGCGACTGACCTCGTTGGCGGTGTTCATCGGCTCGTCCATGGGCAACGATCCGCGGCTGCGCGACGCCGCCTACTCGGTGGGCCGGGCGTTGGCCCACCGGGGCATCCGGGTCGTCTACGGAGCCGGCGGACTGGGCCTGATGACCGTCCTGGCGGATGGCGCCCTGCACGCGGGCGGCGAGGTCGTCGGGGTCATCCCGCGTCTCATGGTGCAGCGCGAGTGGGGTCGCGACGATCTCACCGAACTCCACGTCTGCGACACGATGCACCAGCGCAAGGCGATCATGGCCGACAAGTCGGATGCCTTCCTGGCGCTGCCGGGTGGGCTGGGCACCTTGGAGGAGATCTTCGAGGTCTGGACGTGGCGCGCCATCGGCTTCCACGCCAAGCCGGTCGGTTTCCTGGACGTCGGCGGCTTCTGGACGCCGCTGCTGGACGCGCTCGCGGGCATCCGCGACGCCGGCCTGATCCGTCCGGAGCACCTGGAGGACCTGGTGGTCGGCGAGGAGCTGGAGGACGTCCTGGACCGCTTGGAGGAACGCCTGCCGCCGCAGCGGCACACCGTCTCCGCGGGGATCTGACCGGGTATCCCCGCGTTGACCACCTATGAGCCGAGCAACCGGCGATCGCTGGCTGCTCGGCCTACAACCGGCTGCTCGGCCTACAACCGGTCGCGTTTGGGTGGTTCGCCTCGGGCGGGATGTCACCTACGCTGGTCTGCGATCGCTTCAGCGAGCGTCGCTGAGATGCCCACAAGGCAGGCTGAAAGGTGATTCGTCCCATGAGCGACTCGAAGATCCGGACGGGTCCTGCGGCTCCCACGGTGCGAGGCGCAGGGCCCGCCGACGATGCGGAGGCGAACCTCGACCGTTCGCCCGGTCAGTCGATGTTCGACCAGCTCGAGCCCCTGCTCACGCAGGTGGCCAAGCCGATCCAGTACGTCGGCGGAGAGCTGAACGCCACGGTCAAGGACTGGGAGTGCGCCGGGCCGGAGACCGTCCGCTGGTGCCTGATGTACCCGGACGCCTACGAGGTCGGTGTGCCCAACCAGGGCGTGATGATCCTGTACGAGGTGATCAACGAGCGAGCCGACGCCCTCGCCGAGCGTGCCTACGCGGTCTGGCCCGACCTGGAGAAGCTGTTGCGGGAGAACGGCGTTCCGCAGCTGACCGTGGACGCGCACCGGCCGATCGTCGACTTCGACGTCTTCGGCCTCTCCTTCGCCACCGAGCTGGGCTACACCAACATGCTCAACACGCTCGACCTGGCCGGGATCCCGCTGCACGCGGCCGACCGCGACGAGTCACACCCGATCGTGCTGGCCGGCGGCCACGCCGCGTTCAATCCCGAGCCGATCGCCGACTTCATCGACGCCGCCGTGGTCGGCGATGGTGAGGAGGCGGTGCTCAACATCACCGACATCATCCGCGAGCACAAGCTGGAGGGCTCCCCGGGCGGTCGTGAGGAGCTGCTGATGCGGCTGGCGGAGACCGGCGAGGTCTACGTCCCGGCCTTCTTCGACGTCGACTATCTGCCGGACGGGCGGATCCGACATGTCGCGCCCAATCGTCCGGGAGTGCCCTGGCGGGTCAGCAAGCACACCGTGATGGACCTGGACGAGTGGCCGTACCCGAAGCAGCCGCTGGTGCCACTGGCGGAGAGCGTGCACGAGCGGATGAGCGTGGAGATCTTCCGCGGCTGCACCCGGGGCTGCCGGTTCTGCCAGGCCGGGATGATCACCCGTCCGGTGCGCGAGCGATCGATCGAAGGCATCGGCCAGATGGTCGAACGTGGCCTGGCGGCAACGGGTTTCGAAGAGGTCGGGCTCCTGAGCCTGTCCAGCGCGGACCACTCCGAGATCGCCGACGTCACCAAGCAGCTGGCCGATCGCTACGAGGACAGCAAGGTCGGTCTCTCGCTGCCGTCCACCCGGGTGGACGCCTTCAACATCGATCTGGCCAACGAGCTCTCCCGGAACGGCCGGCGCTCCGGGCTGACCTTCGCGCCCGAGGGCGGGTCCGAGCGGATCCGCAAGGTGATCAACAAGATGGTCACCGAGGAGGATCTGATCCGCACCGTCGCCACCGCCTACGGCAACGGCTGGCGGCAGGTGAAGCTTTACTTCATGTGCGGGCTGCCGACCGAGACCGACGAGGACGTGCTGCAGATCGCCGAGCTCGCCAGCAAGGTGATCGAGACCGGACGCGAGGTGAGCGGCCGGCGGGACATCCGGTGCACGGTCAGCATCGGCGGCTTCGTGCCCAAGCCGCACACCCCGTTCCAGTGGGCCGCACAGCTCGACCACGAGACCACCGACGCCCGGCTGATCAAACTGCGCGACAAGATCCGCGCCGACCGCCGGTACGGACGCTCGATCGGTCTGCGCTACCACGACGGCAAGCCCGGCATCGTCGAGGGTCTGCTCTCGCGCGGCGACCGGCGTATCGGCCGCGTCATCGAGGCGGTCTGGCGGGACGGCGGCCGGTTCGACGGCTGGAGCGAGCACTTCTCCTTCGACCGATGGATGGCCTGCGCCGAGCGTGAGCTGGCCCCGTTCGGCGTGGACGTCGACTGGTACACCACCCGGGAGCGGGACTTCTCCGAGGTGCTCCCCTGGGACCACCTGGATTCCGGGCTGGACAAGGACTGGCTCTGGGAGGACTGGCAGGACGCCCTCAGCGAGGTCGAGGTCGAGGACTGCCGGTGGACGCCGTGCTTCGACTGCGGCGTCTGCCCGCAGCTGGGCACGCACATCGAGATCGGACCGACCGGCCGGACACTGCTCCCGCTCACCGTGACGAGCGCCGCGACCTGACCCGCGGACGCGCTTGAGGTGGCGGCTATGGCGACGGATGTGGGGTGATCACCCCGATTCCGTCGCCATAGCTCTCGCCCCCCGGGGGTTGCTGCAGAATCCGGAGGGGGGCCACGAGACGTCGTGCACATGAGTGTGCGGGACGCCTGAGCTGTCAGGACTCCGCATCTTTGGTGGCCACGTTCTGGGCTGTCCGCCCCGCTGTCGTGTTTCGTGGTGGCGGCCATGGCGAGGGATGTGGGGTGATCACCCCGATTCCGTCGCCATAGCTCACGCCCCAGGGTTGCTGCGGACTCCGTGGCCACATCTCGCCGACCCGCCC
>JBDIAG010000515.1:0-3914 GCA_039812305.1 Actinomycetales bacterium
CAGACCCCAGAGCCCCTGGTAGGAGGCCGGCACACGGACCGAGCCGGCGGTGTCCGTGGCGAGCCCGATCGAGGCCAGACCCAGTGCCACGGCCGTGGTCGAGCCGCTGGACGACCCGCCGGGCAGGGCGCCCGGCACCATGGCGTTGACCGGCGTGCCGTAATGCGGATTGTCCCCGGCGAGGCTGTAGGCGAGCTGGTCGGTGCGGGCGACGCCTCGGACCTGCGCCCCGGCGTCGAGCAACCGCTGCAGGGCCGGCGCACACGCCGGTTCGACCGGGGCCTCGTCGAGCCACTGCGGCACCCCGGCCCCGATCGGTTGGCCCGCCACCGCGAAGACGTCCTTGACCGCCACCGACTCCCCGGCCAGGGGACCCCCCGGCGCGCCCGGCACCAGCGGGTCGCCGACCACCCGCCACACGGTCGGATCGACGTCGGCCGTCTGCGCGCTCACTCGAAGTCTCCCTTCCGGATCCGCGCGTGTACGCCCTTGACCAGGTCGACCACCTGCGAGATGTCGAAATCGGTGGCCACCGAGAGGTAGGCGTAGGCGTGCGCCTGGTCCATCCCGTAGCGCGCCCGCAGCAGGGCGAGCGCCGCCCGGACGCAGTTGCGCATCGCGGTGTCGAGGCTCTCGTCCAGACCGGTCGGCACCAGGTACTCCGCGGTCTCCGCCAGGGGGCCGGCCAGTTCTCCGAACCGGGCCAGGGCGTCGGCCTGCGGGATCACGTCGAGACGGACGGTGGCGCGCAGGGACGCCTCCATCGCGGTCAGCGCGACCTCGCCATCGCCCTGGGCGAAGTGCGGATCGCCGACGTAGGCCAGCGCACCCGGCACCTGGACCGGCAGATAGAGGGTCGAGCCCACCGTGAGCAGATTGATGTCGATGTTGCCGCCGTGCGCGCCCGGTGGCACGGAATGCGGCCGGACCCCACCGGCCGCCGCGACCCCCATGATGCCGAGGAACGGCTTGAGTTCGAAGGTCGCCTCCCGAGGTGAGCCCGGAGCCAGCGGGATCACCCCGCGAGCCGCCCGCGCACCGTCATCCCGGACCCCGGCGACGATGCTCACCGTGCCCGCCGCCGACGGCAGTTCGCCGGGCAGGGCCCCGCGCCCGTGCCGGTTGGAGATCACGCCGTAGGGCACCCGGCGGGTGGTCTCCAGCACCGTGATCGCCAGCAGGTCACCCGGCCGGGCGCCGGCGACCGCGATCGGCCCGGTCACCAGGTGCGGCCCGTCGGTGCCGGGGTCGTTGGCCCGGGCCGACGCCGCCAGCGAGATCGCCTCCGGCAGCACCAGATCGGCCGGGATGCCGGCGGCGCCGAAGAAGCCCACCGGATCGCGCCCCTGGTCGGCCAGAACACCTTCGTGGCTGAGCGTGTCGACGGTGACGGTGTCGCCGCTGCGCACCGAGAGCACCGCTTCATCCCGGCCGCAGGGCAGCCGCCCCCACCACACCGTCTGCGGATCGGTCGCGAGGTAGTGCTGGCCGTCGATCCGGCCGGTGCCCGCTGCCAGCAGCGCGCCGTCCAGGGCGATCATCGGCTCGCACTCCCCACCAGAGGACTCGACGACTTCTCCGCGACCAGCTCGGCGACGTCTTCGAGGTGGCCGACCATCGTGCGGATCGCCTGATCGGTGTCGCCGGCGACCACGGCGTCGAAGATCGCCCGGTGCCAGCGCACCGAGGAGCGTCGCCCGGCCCGGGTGGCGTGTGAGCGGGCCCGGGCGTCGTGGACGAGCTCGGCGGCCGTGTCCGCCAGGGAGACCAGGAGCGGATTGCGGCTGGCCGCGGCCAGCTGATGATGGAACTGGATGTCGAGGGCGAGCGACTCCGCCGGGGTCAGCCCGGCGTGAGTCAGCGTCAGCGTCTGCTCCAGCCGGACGTGGTCGGCGGCGGTGGCCCGGGCGGCGGCCAGGCCGGCGATCTGCGGCTCGACCACCAGGCGCAGCTCGGCGACGTTGGCCAGCGCCGTGGCCTCGCCGGCGGTGGGCAGCAAGCGCGTCGTCGGCTCGACCGGCAGCACCGTGGTGCCCCGCCCCGGCCGACGTTCGATCCGCCGGCGCTGCTCCAGCTCCCGCAGTGCCTCTCGCACGGTGGTGCGCGAGACGTCGAGCCGGCCGGCGAGTTCCCGCTCCGGCGGGAGCCGGTCGCCGACGTGGAGCTCGGTCTCGATCAGATGCTCGAGGTAGGCCTCGACCTCGCTGCTCATCGAGCGGCCGCGGCGCACGATCGGCGGCGCCTCGCCCGCCTCGCTCAACCCATGATTCCCAGCCATCCCGCAATGGTACAGAAAGTACGTTGGTTGGACCAATCCCGGTTCGCCGTGCCAGACTGCCGGCATGGCTGCGCGTCCGTCCCACGTCAGTGACCGGCATCTTCCGCTGATGCTGGCGCTCACCTTCAGCACCGGTGTGATCGATGCGGTCGGCTATCTCGGTCTCGACCGGGTCTTCACCGGCAACATGACCGGCAATGTGGTGATCCTCGGGATGGCCCTGGCCGGGGCGGACGACCTGCCGATCGCCGGCCCGCTGATCGCCCTCGTCGCGTTCATGGCGGGGGCCGCGGTGGCCGGGCGGCTGTCCCGCGCAGCCGCCACCGGCTGGGTCGCCACGACGCCGGCGATGCTGGGTCTCGTGGCGCTGCTGATGCTCGGCCTGGCCGCCTACCTGTTCGCCGTTCCCGAGCCGGGGTTCGCGATCGCCCTGGTCGTCACCGGGCTGCTCGGTCTGGCGATGGGGATCCAGGCCGGGGCGGCGCGCCACATCGGGGTGAAGGACGTGACGACCGTGGTCGTCACGTCGACCATCACCGGGCTGGCCGCGGATTCGGTGCTCGGCAACGGGAAGGGCTCCCAGGTGAGCCGCCGCGGTGCCGCGATCGTGCTGATCCTGGCCGGGGCCTGCGTCGGTGCGTTCCTCCTGCGATGGGGCCTGGCGCCGGGTCTGCTGCTCACCGGGGCGATCACCACCGTCGTCGCCGTCATCGGCCACGCCGACGCCCGCCGGGCGCTCGGGCGGGCGCACGCTGCGGCCGCGAAGGCGTAACAGGCGTGAAACCTCGGCTACCTACTCTCCGATGCAACAAGGAAGGGGCGCAGTGACAGCTCACCCGGTGAACCCACCCGCGCGGCTGCTGATGGGGCCAGGCCCGATCAATGCCGATCCGCGCGTGCTGCGTGCCCTGTCGGCCGGGTTGGTCGGTCAGTACGACCCGTTCATGACCGAGACCATGAACGAGACGATGTCCCTGTACCGCCGGGTCTTTCGCACCGAGAACGAGGCGACGCTCCTCGTCGACGGCACCTCCCGGGCGGGGATCGAGGCCGCGCTGGTCTCGCTGCTCGCCCCCGGGGAACGGGTCCTGGTGCCGATCTTCGGCCGGTTCGGTCACCTGCTGGCCGAGATCGCCGAGCGGGTCGGCGCCGAGGTGCACACGATCGATACGGCATGGGGGAGCGTCTTCACCGCCGAGGAGATCGAGGCCGCGCTGCGCCGGGTCCGCCCGAAGGTGCTGGCCATCGTCCAGGGCGATACCTCCACCACGATGAACCAGCCGCTGGCGGAGCTGGGCGAGCTCTGCCGGCGTCACGACGCGCTGCTCTACGCCGATGTCACGGCCTCGTTGGGCGGCAACGAGTTCCAGATGGACGGCTGGGGGCTGGACGCCGCCACCGCGGGCCTGCAGAAGTGCCTCGCCGGCCCGTCCGGCAGCTCCCCGATCAGCCTGTCGGAGCGGGCGGTCGAGGTGATCCGGGGCCGGCGGCACATCGAGGCCGGCATCCGCACCGAGGCGGACGTCGCGAGTGGCGCGCGGATCGCGTCCAACTACTTCGACCTCGGGATGATCCTCGACTACTGGGGCCCGCGGCGACTGAACCACCACACCGAGGCGACGTCCATGCTCTACGC
>JBDIAG010000516.1:0-3865 GCA_039812305.1 Actinomycetales bacterium
CCGATGATGAACATGATCGCCATGGCCGCGATGCTCTTCTTGCGGCCGATCGCATCGGAGAGCCGGCCGCCGGTGAAGGCACCGAGCGCGGCCGCGAACACCAGCGAGCTGGCCGCGATACCCAGACCGAGCGCGTCCAGTCCCAGTTGCTGGGCCATGAATCCGCCCGCGCCGTTGATGACGCTGGTGTCGTAGCCGAAGAGCAGACCGCCGAGGGTGGCGATCAGGGCAACGAAGCCGAGCCGCTTACGGTACGGGCCCGGGATGAGCGGTGGAAGTTTCATTTCGCCAGCTGATGCGCCGTGTCCGGCTCCGCCGCCGCCTGCCATGGTGACTCCTTCGTCCTTGTCTAAGCCCGTTTCTGGGGTGAGTGACTCGTTCAGTCGGGGTGGATGCCGTCGGGATCCTCGGGGCGGTACTCCCGTCAGCGGGTGCTGACGAGGGACCACCCGAACCCCAGCGCTCGAAGCCCACGCCGACGCGACGACGTCGCGAATCGGCATGCCGCCTCGTGCCCCACCTCCTGAACTAGCACGTGCTATGGCACGTGCCATTGTGTTGCCACGCACCCGGCGTGTCAACGCGCCGGCGTCAGGAATCTGCCGGCGTGTCCACGGGACCCTTTCGTGGTGGAGGGACGAGCGCGACCGGTCGGTCCGCCATCGCCGAGCGACGACGTCCGAGATTTCGGAAACGGGACGGTGGCGGTGTCACCTGCACGTGGCCGACCACGTCGTCAGGCACGGCGCGGGTCCCTTGCGAGTCAAACGCGACACCCGCCCGGGAAGCGACACGCGGTGTCCACGTGCTGGCGGGCCTTAACATGGCTGCGTGTACCCTCCGAGGCCCGGCTACCAGCGGCCGGACGACCCGGTGCCACCTGCCAATAGAGCACGTCGGCCCACGATGAGCGACGTGGCCCAGGCCGCCGGCGTATCTCGTCAGCTGGTCTCGGTCGTGATGCGGGGAGCGCCCGGCGCCAGCAAGGAGACACGGGAGCGCATCCAGCGCATCGCGGACGAGATGGGATACTTCCCGGACGAGCACGCGCGCAAGCTCCGCCAGTCGTCCTCCCGACTCCTCGGGATCGTGTTCCAGTTGCAGCAGCCGTTTCACGGCGACCTGGTGGAGCAGATCTACATCGCGGCCGCCAGACTGCACTACGACGTCACATTGAGCGCGGTGGCGCCGTCCCGACCGGAATCGGTCGCGGTGGGCTCGGTGCTCCAAGAACGCTGCGAGGCGCTCGTCGTGCTGGGCGCAAGGGCCGGCGTCTCGGACCTTCATCGTCTTGCCGAACGCATTCCCGTGGTCGTCGTGGCCAGGCGATTGGCCAGCCGCTCCGTCGCCACGGTGCGCGGCGACGACGAGGCCGGGATGCGGTTGGCGGTCGAGCACCTGGCCGAACTCGGGCATGAACGCATCGCTCACATCGACGGAGCCCACGCGGCAGGCACCACCGACCGTCGCAACAGCTACCTGCAGTCGATGCGCCGGCTGGGTCTGGAGGCCCATGCCACGGTGATCTCCGGCGGTCTGCGGGAGGCCGACGGCGCCCGAGCACTCGACGACCTCCTGGATCGTCCAGTGCCGCCCACGGCCGTCATCGCCTTCAACGATCGCTGTGCGACAGGTGTGATGGACATGGCCGTCCGCAGGGGCTATCGGGTACCGGATGACTTGTCGGTCATGGGCTACGACGACTCGCGCCTGGCCCGGATTCCCCAGGTCCAGATGACCACGGTCTCGCAGAATGCCCAGCAGCTCGGGTCGGCAGCGGTCGACGTCGCGCTCGAACAGATCGCCGGCGCGGCGCCGCGGCACGTCGTCGTCGCGCCGCAACTGGTCGTCCGGGAGTCGACCGGCAAGTTCCGGTCGGAATGATCACTTCGCGGTGACCTGTCCGACGTGGGGGACCGGATCGGCAGCGATCGCCACGCCCGACGGAACCATCCGCAGGGGAACGGGCCCGGTGGTCCCGCGGATCATCAGCCGCGGCGGCAGACGCACGTCGCGCGGGGGTGGGGGTTGCTCGCTGTCGCCCAGCCGGTCGACGATGGCCGACACCGCCAGTTCGCCGATGCGGGTCGTGTCCTGGGCGATCGTGGTGAGGTTCACGTGAGCCAGTCGCGCGATGCGGGAGTCGTCGTAGCCGACCACGGAGTATTCACCGGGCACGTCGTGGCCGGCTCGGAGCAGGGTGTCGAGAACGCCCAGCGCGCATCGGTCGTTGCTCGCCAGGAGGGCGGTGACCCCGTCCGGATCCCGGAGCAGTTCGCTCGCGGCCCGCACCCCCGATTCCTCGGTGTTGTCCCCGGGAACGACATCGGCCACCAGACCGTGGCGTTGCATGGCGTTGCGGTAGCCGCGGCGACGTTCGGCCGCACCCGGCCGACGGCCGCCGTCGACGTGGCGAATCCGCCTGTGCCCCAAGCCGACCAACAGGTCCACGGCGGCGGCCGCGCCCCGTCCGTCCGCGGAGAGGATGCCGTCGACACCGCACGTGCGGCCCCGACGGCCGATCACCGAGACCGGCAGCCGGGCACCCCAGCCGCTCAGCTCGCGGGCGGCGGCCTCGGTGCCGATCAGGATGAGGCCCTCGCAGCGAGAGCCGATCAGCCCCTCCACGGCGCGATCCTCGGTGCGTCCGGACAGCCTCGCCCCGAGCAGGACGTCGAAACCTCGACGCTCCGCCGCCGGGTACACCGCCTCCAGCAGGTCGGCGTGGAAGAGGTCACCCGGATCGAAGACCACGCCCAACCGCCGGGACCGATGCTGACGCAGGAGTTGCGCCGCCTGATCCGGCCGATAGCCGGTCTCGTCCACGGCTTTCAGGACGGCCGCCCGGGAGGCGGCACTCGGGCCGGGGGCCCTCCGGATGACCAGCGAGGCGAGCGATCGGGAGACGCCGGCGCGCGCGGCGACGTCGGCCAGAGTGACTCGCGCACCAGGAGGTCGGGAGCGGGTCATGGTCCGCAGCGTAGCGAGGCACTAGACTGATAGAGAACTTCACAGCGGACGCTCTGTCCGCGTGGCGATAGAAACTCGGGGCAGCGGTCCTACGCCCGGCCGACTTCGGCCGAGCTGCCGGCACCCGGTCGAAGGGAGAGCGTGGGTGAGAACGGACGCCCGCCCAGCCGGAGCCGACGACGCTCCGGTCTCTCCGAGTCGCCCTGACGAGTCGAAGCATGACGAGCCGAAGGATGTGCCGAGCCTCGAGCTCGTCGTCAAGGTCGATGCCGCCCTGTCCGTCCTGGCGGCGAACGGCGAGGTCAGCGCCGCCGAGATCGCCGCGGAGATCGGCGAGCCGCTGAGTTCGGTCTACCGTCTGCTGCAGAGCCTCACCCGGATCGGCTGGGTCGACCGTGGCTGGCGCCGCGGCACCTACCGGCTCGGCCTGCGGATGCTGTCCATCGGAGGTCACCTCGAGGACAGTCTGGACATCCGCGTCGCCGCACTGCCGTCGCTGCGCCGGCTCCGCGAACAGATCGGCGTGACCAGTTTTCTGTACGTGCGCCGCTACGCCCGGGCCGTCTGCGTCGAACGGCTCGAAGGTCAGGCGGTCCGCTCGCTGGCCATCCGGCTCGGCAGCTCCCTGCCGCTCTACGCCGGGGCGGCGCCCCGATCGCTGCTGGCGTTCCTGCCGTCCGCGGAACAACGCGCCATGTTGAAGGCACCGCTTCAACCGGGGGATCCGGCGCGCCCCGCCGACGATCACATCCAGTCCGACATCGAACAGGTCCGACGCAACGGCTACGCGGTCTCCGACGGGGACGTGACGCCGGGCATCGCGGCCATCGGCGCCCCGGTGTTCAATCATCGCGGTGAACTCGAGGCGGCGATCTCGATCAGCGGTCTGCGCGCC
>JBDIAG010000517.1:0-3852 GCA_039812305.1 Actinomycetales bacterium
GACCGTGCCGCCGTCGAGATCCTCGACCACCCGCAGCGGCACGTGCACGTCGGACTTCGCGCCGATCGGGAAGTACCGCATCACCGCCCCGTCGCGCAGCAGGGCGACCACGATCAGCTCCTCGCTGGAGTTGCCGCCGCGGAAGTAGAGCGCCTGGCACACCCGTCCGTCCGGGACGGTGTGACTCAGCGACTTCTCGATCGGCGCGAACTCGTCCAGGCCCGTGCCCTTGAACTCGAAGACGCCCTGCAGGAACACATTCGTACTGATCATGTCCCAGTCATAGGTGCCCGATGTTTCCGCGGTGTCGTCGCGTGGTTACGACCGTTTCACCAAGACCTCACAACGCCGGCGGCGGGCCCGTGAACTGACGCCGGGCTCACCGCCGACGGCGGGAGGCACCGCTCTCGATCTCGGCGCGCCGGGCCTCGACGATCGCCCGGATCGTCGCGTCGGGCAGGGGACGCTCCGGCTGGAACCGGATCGTCCCCTTGTCGTAGTCGAAGCCCTCCAGTGCCGGCGCGACCGTCTCGGGCACCCGCCCGCTGAACGGGTAGACGCCGACGTGCTTCTTCGCGCGCATCACCGAGAGCAACGCCTTGCCCCGGTACAGCAGCGCCGGCATGCCGTAGCTCGTGCCCTGCTCCGTCTCCGGGATCACGGCGCGCGCGACGTCGTAGACGTGGGCGACGACCTCGCGGTCCGCCGGATCCAGACCGCCGAGGTAGTCGTCGATGGTGCCCATCGTCGCGTCACCGCCCCCCGGGTCAGGAGAAGTCCACGCCCTGGGCGAGCTGGATCGTCCCGGAGTAGTTGACGGTGGTCGTCATGCGCCGCATGTAGGCGCGCCAGGCGTCCGACCCGGACTCCCGCCCGCCGCCGGTCTCCTTCTCACCGCCGAACGCACCGCCGATCTCCGCGCCGGAGGTGCCGACGTTGACGTTGACGATGCCGCAGTCGGCCCCGTCGGCGGCCAGGTAGCGTTCCGCCTCGCCCTGGTCGTTGGTGAAGATCCCCGCCGAAAGCCCTTGCGGCACGGAGTTCTGCAGCTCGATCGCCTGCTCGAGGGTGTCGTAGGTCAGGACGTAGAGGATCGGTGCGAAGGTCTCCGTGCGCACGATCTCGGTCTGGCCCGGCATCCGCACCAGCGCCGGCCGGACGTAGTACCCGCCCAGACCCGCCACCTCGACCTGCTCGCCCCCGACGACGACCTCGCCGCCCTGCTCCGTCGCGGCGGCCAGGGCGGTCTGCATGGCCCGGAAGGACTCCTCGTGGATGAGCGGCCCGACCAGGGTCTTCTCCTCCCGCGGATCGCCGATCCGCAGCGACGCGAACGCGTCCGACAGCCTGGCGACCACGTCGTCGGCGATCGAGGAGTGGACGATCAGGCGGCGCAAGGTGGTGCAGCGCTGGCCGGCGGTGCCCGCCGCGGCGAACACGATCGAGTTGATCGCCACCTGCAGGTCGGCGCTGGGCGCCACGATGGCGGCGTTGTTGCCGCCCAGCTCCAGCAGCGACCTGCCGAACCGCTGCGCGACCCGCGGGCCGACCTCGCGGCCCATCCGGGTCGAGCCGGTCGCCGAGACCAGGGGCACCCTGGGCGAGTCGACCAGCCGCTCGCCGACCCGGCGGTCACCCAGCAGCAGCCCGGCCAGCCCCTGCGGCGCGCCGGTCTCGGCGATCGCGCGCTCGAGGAGGGCCGTACAGCCGAGCGCGGTGAGCGGAGTGAGCTCGGACGGCTTCCACACCACCGCGTTGCCGCAGACCAGCGCGATCGCGGCGTTCCACGACCAGACCGCGACCGGGAAGTTGAAGGCGGAGATGACGCCGACGACGCCGAGCGGATGCCAGGTCTCCTGCAGACGGTGACCGGCTCGCTCCGACGGCATCGTCCGCCCGAACAACTGACGGGAGAGGCCGACGGCGAGATCGCAGATGTCGATCATCTCCTGCACCTCGCCGAGGGCCTCGGAGCGGATCTTGCCCACTTCGACGGTCACCAGGTCGGCCAGGTCGGACTTGTGCTCGGTGAGCAGCTCGCCGAGGCGCTTGACCAGCGCACCCCGGACCGGACCGGGGGTGACCCGCCACTGCCGGAAGGCCTCGTGCGCCGTCTCGATCACCGCGTCCGCGGCTTCCGGGCCGATCGCGTGCACGCCGAACAGGTACGAGCCGTCGATCGGGCTGCGCGCGATCAGCGACCGCTCGCGCTCGGGGTCGGTGGCCGGGTGGGTCAACGCGTCGACGTCCACGCCCAGCCGGCTGAGCGCACCGCGCGCGAGGGCGTCCAGAGCCACATGAGATTCGGTCATGAGCTCAGCCTGCCAGCCGGGCCAGCACCCGGTCGAGCGCCGACACGGCACGCTGCAGGTCGCTGTCGCTCACGGTCAGCGGCGGCCGGAACCTGATCGAGGACGAACCGCAGCCGAGCATGAGGACGTGCTCGGTCTCGGCGAGCTCGCGCAGCACGGCATCCCGGTGTTCGGCGGTGTCGACGGTGAGAGCCACCATCAGACCGCGGCCGCGCGGTTCGCTCAGCCAGGCGTGCCGGTCGACGAGGTCGCCGACCGCGGCCAGCAGCGACTCGCCCCGCCGCGCGGCGGCGGCGATCAGGCCGTCCTCCTCGATCACCTCGAGGATCCGCCGGGCGCGCACCATGTCGGTGAGGTTGCCGCCCCAGGTGGAGTTGATCCGGGACGAGACGGCGAAGACGTTGTCCGGCACCTCGTCCACCCGGCCACCCGCCATCACGCCGCAGACCTGCGTCTTCTTGCCGAACGAGATGATGTCGGGGGTGACGCCGAGGCTCTGGTAGGCCCAGGCGGAGCCGGTGAGGCCGCAGCCGGTCTGCACCTCGTCCAGGATGAACAGGGCGTCGTTGTCGTGGCAGAGCTGCTTCATCGCGGCCAGGAACTGCGGTCGTAGATGCCGGTCACCGCCCTCGCCCTGGATCGGCTCGGCGATGAAGCAGGCGATGTCGTGCGGGTTCTCGGCGAAGGCCCGACGGGCCTGGGCCAGCGACTCGGCCTCCGCGGCCTCGATGTCGACGCCGGATCGGAGATAGGGCGCCTCGATCCGCGGCCAGTCGAACTTCGGGAACCGGGCCACCTTGATCGGGTCGGTGTTCGTCAGCGACAGGGTGTAGCCGCTGCGCCCGTGGAAGGCTCCGGTCAGGTGCAGGACCTGGGTGCCGAGCTCGGCGGGACGCCCGTGCGCCTCGTTGTGCCGGGACTTCCAGTCGAAGGCCACCTTGAGGGCGTTCTCGACCGCGAGCGCGCCTCCCTCGACGAAGAACAGGTGCGGCAGGGCCGGGTCACCCAGCACGCGGGCGAACGTCTCGACGAACCGCGCCATCGCGACCGTGTAGACGTCGGAGTTGCTGGGCTTGTTGAGCGCCGCCTGCAGGAGCTCCTCGGTGAACACCCGGTCGTCGCGCAGCGCCGGATGGTTCATCCCCAGCGCACTCGAGGCGAAGAACGTGAACATATCCAGGTACTCGGTGCCGGTCGCCTCGTCGACCAGCCGGGTGCCCCGGGATCTGTCGAGGTCGAGCACCAGATCCATCCCGTCGGCGAGCAGGTGCCGCCCCAGCAGGGTGCGGACGTCGCTCGCAGCGAGACCGTGCGGCGCCGCCATCTGAGAAACCATCTCAACAGTCATGCCACCACCATATAGATCATCCGGTGGTTGGCGCTAGAGGCGAGAGATTTTCCTGCCCCAGGGCCGGATGGACGGAAGGTTCATCGATGTGAACCTGCCGGGAACCGGGCGGCCGGAGATTACATCTGAGTTCGATGGAATGCGGGTCTCGCTGAGACCTACAACTCTCGAAAGGGTTTCGTCCGGTACACG
>JBDIAG010000518.1:0-3849 GCA_039812305.1 Actinomycetales bacterium
CGAAGGCGTCTTCGTAGTGGCCGGGCAGTCTCCGGTCGCCGTACGGGCGCGCGAGGCCGGCGCCGACCTCGACGAGGTCGTCGATCCCCAGGACGCGGACGGTTCCGGCGAGCCGGAGGTCGAGCTGGTCGTCGCCAGGTCCGTGGCCGCCCGACGCAGCCGCGCGCACGTCGGCGGGCGGACGGTGCCGATCGCCGTCCTGTCGGAGATGGGCGACGAACTCGTCGCCGTCCACGGCCAGTCCGAACAGGTGCTGCTGCGTTCGCCGGCGAGACAGCGTGAGCTGCTGGACTCCTTCGGCGGTCGCGAGATCGCCACCGCGCTGGACCGGTACCAGCGGCTCTTCGGCGATCTCGCCGCCACCAGCGCCGAGCTCGCCACCCTGACCGAGCAGGCCCGTCAGCGCCGCCAGGAGGCGGACCTGCTTCGCCTCGGCCTGCAGGAGATCGAGGCGGCCGCACCGCAATCCGGCGAGGACCGCGAGCTGCGGATGCTCAGCGAGCGGCTCGAACACGCCTCCGACCTCGTCAGCGCCACCGGAACGGCCCGCGCGGCCCTCGTCGGCTCCGAGGACGATCCGGAACCCGGACCAGACGTCCTGGGCCTTCTCGACACGGCGCGCCGGCAACTGGAGTCGGTCGCCGGCCTCGACCCGGCGCTGGCCGAGCTGGCGACCCGGGCGCGCGAACTCGGCCACCTCGCCACGGAGCTGGCCACCGACCTGGCCGGCTACGCGGCCGGCATCGAAGCCGACCCGGTGCTGCTGGAACGAACCCACGAACGACGCGCCCAGCTGGGGGCCCTGCTGCGCAAGTACGGCGACGACGTCGACGCCGTGCTGGCCTGGTCCTCCCAGGCCGCCCGCCGGCTCCTCGAACTCGAGGGCGACGACGACCGGATCGAGCACCTCGCCGCCCGTGAGCTCGAGCTGCGCGGCCAGGTCGAGATCGCGGCGGCGAAACTCACCACGGCCCGTCGGGCGGCGGCCGGCCGCCTGGAGAAGGCGGTCAGCCGCGAACTGCGCGATCTGTCCATGCCGGGGGCCGCCCTCAGCGTCCATCTCGGGGAACGACCGCCCGGCCGGCACGGGGCGGACGAGGTCACCTTCCTGCTCACCCCGCACCGGGGAGCGCCGCCCAGACCGCTGGCCAAGGGGGCCTCCGGCGGTGAGCTCTCCCGGGTGATGCTGGCGATCGAGGTGGCGACGCTGGACCATCCGCGTCGGCCCGCCGAGACCCGCACGCTGGTCTTCGACGAGGTGGACGCGGGCGTCGGGGGTCGCGCGGCCGTCCAGATCGGACGACGGCTCGCCCGTCTGGCCCGGCGCGCGCAGGTGATCGTGGTCACGCACCTGCCCCAGGTGGCGGCCTTCGCCGACCAGCATCTGGTGGTGGCCAAATGGGCCTCCGACGGGGTCACGCTCTCCGAGGTGCACGTCGTCGAGGGCGACGACCGGCTCCGCGAGCTGGCCCGGATGCTGGCCGGCGTGGAGGAGTCCTCGGCCGCCCAACAGCACGCGCGGGAGCTTCTCGAGCAGGCGGCCGCCGAGCGGCGGTAGATGTCCACGGGCCTCCGCCAGCGTGCCGTTCATTGGTCGCCCCGCGGTTCTGCCAGGATGGACGACGATGCGTCCGTTCACCCGCCGTTCACGATCCTCCACCGACGATGTGGTCGAGGATGCGCTGGCGCGCGTCGACCGCCGGACGAAGGACCTCACCAAGCGCCTGCAGCCGGGTGAGATCGCGGTGATCAACCACGCCGACATCGACCAGGTGTCCGCCGACGCGTTGGTCGGCTGCCGTCCCGTCGCGGTGATCAACGCGGCCAGGTCGACGACCGGCCGGTACCCCAACCGGGGCCCGGCGATCCTCGTCGAAGCCGGCATCCCGCTGATCGACGACGTGGGCAGCGACATCATGACCGCGATCCAGGAGGGCACCCGGGCCCGGGTCGAGGGCAACAAGGTGTTCGTCGGCCAGAAGCTCATCGCCGAGGGCGTCCTGCAGACCGAGGAGACCGTCGAGGCGGACCAGGAGCTCGCCCGCGCCGGTCTCAACGACCAGCTGGAGAAGTTCGCCGCGAACACGCTCGAGTACATGGTCAAGGAACGCGACCTGCTGCTCGACGGCGTCGGCATCCCGCAGATCCGCACCGAGATCGAGGGCCGGCACGTACTGATCGTGGTGCGCGGGTACCACTACAAGGAGGACCTGGCGGCGCTGCGGTCCTACATCCGCGAGTACCGGCCGATCCTGATCGGGGTGGACGGCGGTGCCGATGCGATCATGGAGGCGGGTCACAAGCCCGACCTCATCGTCGGCGACATGGACTCGGTGTCGGATCAGGCCCTGACCTCGGGGGCCGAGATCGTCGTGCACGCCTACCGGTCCGGTCAGGCCCCGGGTCAGCAGCGGGTGGTCGAGCTCGGCGTCACCCCGGTCGTCTTCCCCGCCACCGGCACCAGCGAAGACGTCGCGATGCTGCTGGCCGACGACAAGGGGGCCCAGCTGATCGTCGCCCTCGGCACCCACGTCACGCTCGTCGAGTTCCTCGACAAGGGCCGCGCCGGCATGGCCAGCACCTTCCTGACCCGGCTGCGGGTCGGCGGCAAGCTCGTGGACGCCAAGGGCGTCTCCCAGCTGTATCGGCAGCGGATCTCCAACCTGCAGATCGCCGTGCTGCTGCTGGCCGGGCTGGCGGCGCTCGTGGTGGCGGTCGCGGCGACCCCGGGCGGTCAGGTGCTGTTCGCCCTGGCCGGCGGGTGGCTGCACGACCTGTGGACGGTGGTGACGCAGTGGTTCGGCGGCGGATGACGGTTCGTGGGTGGACGACCCCGCAACACACACTCATGAGAGGCAGTTCAGCGTGATCGACTTCCGGTACCACCTTGTGTCGCTGGTGTCGGTCTTCCTGGCGCTCGCGATCGGCCTGGCCCTGGGCGCGGGTGCGCTGCGCGGGCCGGCCAGCGACGCCCTGACCAGTCAGGTCAACGCGCTGCGGGAGGACAAGGCGAACCTGCAGCAGGCGGTCACCAACCGCGAGGCGACGATCACCAGCCAGGACACCGCGATCACCATGCTGGCCGAATCCGCGGCGACCGGGAAGCTCACCGGCCACACGGTGAGCATGATCGTGCTGCCGGGCGCGGAGGCGACCGGGCCGGCCGGCCTGGCCAAGGTGCTCACCGCGGCCGGGGCCGACACGGTCAGCACCGTCACGGTGACGCCGACCTGGTCGAAGCCCTCGGGCTCCGCCGATCGCGACGCGGTGCTCACCACGCTCAGTTCGCAGCTGACCCAGCTCGGCGTCGAGAACTCGGCCAGTCAGCAGGCGAAGCTGGCCGCCCTGCTGGCGCGGGGCAGCGCCGGGTCCGAGGCCGGGGCGCGCGACGCGACCGGCGTCGCCATCATGGACGCCCTGGGCGAGGCCGGCCTGGTCACCGTGGCCGAGGACACGCCGCGCCGCGCCGATCTCGTGATCGTGCTCGCGGCGGCGGTGGGCGACGGCGCCGCCGGGAACGACTCCGAGTGGCAGACGGCCGAACTGCAGTCGAACCTGGCCCTGGTCACCGCCCTGGAGGCCGGCTCGCAGGGAGTGGTGGCGGTCGGCCCGTCCGGAGCCAACGCCAAGGGCGGCCTGCTCGCCGCCTTGCGGGGCGCCGACAACATCGGGGCCAGCACCGTCGACGTCGCGGACTCCTCCCTGGGAGCGGTGGCGACCGTGTTCGCCCTGATCGAGCAGGTCGGGGGCGGCTCGGGCGACTACGGCACCGGGGCCAACGCCACCGCGGTGTTGCCCGCGGCGGCCGGGCCGTCGACGACCGGTACCTCCACGCCGTGAGCCCGGACG
>JBDIAG010000519.1:0-3849 GCA_039812305.1 Actinomycetales bacterium
GTGGTCGATCCAGGACGAGATCTCGGCGTCCGGACGCCGGCCGGCCAGCTCGAACGGCAGCACGACGTTCTCCCACGCGGTCAGCGTCGGCACCAGGTTGAACGCCTGGAAGACGAAGCCGAGCTGGCGGCGGCGCAGGACGGTGCGGGCCCGGTCGTCCATCGCGTGCAGGGGCTGGCCGGCGAGGAACACCTCGCCGCTCGTCACGTCGTCCAGCCCGGCCGCCACGTTCATGAAGGTCGACTTGCCCGACCCGGACGGGCCCATGATCGCGGTGAAGACGCCGCGGTGGATGTCGACGCTGACGTCGTCCAGCGCGTGCACCGCGCCCCGGCCGCTGCCGTAGACCTTGCTGACGCGCCGGAGTTCGAGCACGGGTTGGTTCGGGTTCACAGGTGGAATCGCCATGCTTCCCAGCCTGCCGACGCCGGCCGGGCAGCACATCTGGCCCACGACCGATTCCTGAGTACATCGCAGGATGTACTTTCAGAGCAGGCCGTGGCGGAAGGCGTAGACGACCAGCTGGGTACGGTCGCGCAGGCCGAGTTTGGTGAGGATCCGGGACATGTGGGTCTTCACCGTGCCCTCGGACAGATACTCGCGCGCCGCGATCTCGGCGTTGGACAGCCCCTCCGCGGCCCGCAGCATGATCTCCCGCTCGCGCGCCGTGAGCTCGTCGAACTCGGGGCCCGGCCGTGATCTCGCCCGGGACGAGAACCGTTGCAGCAGAGTTCGGGTGGAGCTGGCGGCGAAGACCTGGTGGCCGGCGGCCACGGTCCGGATGGCGGCCAGCAGGAACTCCGGCTCGGTCTCCTTGAGGACGAATCCGCTGGCCCCGGCCTCGATCGCGGCGGCCGCGGACTCGTCCAGGTCGAAGGTGGTGAGCACGAGGACCTTCGGCGCCCGGTCGCCCAGCGCCGCGATCAGCTCGCGAGTGGCGGTGACGCCGTCCACCTGCGGCATCCGGACGTCCATCAGCACGACGTCCGGCTCGGCCTCGCGGCACAGGCGCAGGGCGTCCCGTCCGTCGCCGGCCTCGCCGACGAGATCGAGATCGGACTGGCTGCGCACGATCATCGCGATCCCGGCCCGGAACATCGCCTGGTCGTCGATGAGGGCGACTCGCACCGAGTCGCTCCCGGAGTCACTCCCGGACGTCATGCGACACCTCCTCGCGATGCTCCGTACCCGCGGACTGCCGATCCCTCGCTCCCGCCGGATCGCCGGGTCGTCCGGGGGCCGGACCGCCGGACGGCCGCTGCGGGATCCTGGCCTCCACCACCCATTCCCCCTCCCGGGCACCGCTGGTCAGCCAGCCACCCGCGATCGCCGCCCGCTGCGCCATCCCGATCCGCCCGTGCCCGGACGCGCCACCGGCCCCGCCGGGGGCCGGGCGAGCCGAACGCACGGGAATGCCGTTGCGGACGTGCAGCGCATAGCCGTCGCGCCAATCCTGGTGGACGACGACGGGTCTGCCGAGATCGCCGTGCTTGAGCGCGTTGGTGAGGGCCTCACCCAGCAGACGGTGCGCGGTCAGCATCACCATCGGCGATCCGTGCGGCTCGCCGTCGGTCGTGCTCTCCAGGCGCATGCCGGAGGCGCGCATCCGGGCCAGCAGCTGCTCCTCGCGCTCGCGATCCGGAGGATCGTCCGGTGTCTGCTGACCGCGAAGCTCGGCGACGATGCGGCGCAGGTCCGACATGGTCGTGCGCGCGGTGTCGGCGATCACGCCCAGCGCGCGCTCGGCGTCCTCCGGGGAGTCGCGCAGGGCGTAGCGGGCCCCATCCGCCTGCGCGGCCACCACCGCCCAGGTGTGCGCCACGACGTCGTGCATGTCCGCCGCGATCCGGGCCCGCTCCACCTGCTCGGCGTAGGCGTCGTTCAGCCGCCGCTGTTCCACCGCGGCCAGCCGCGCGTCGATCCGGTCGCGGATCGAGGCGGCGTTCTGCCAGCGCACCAGGCCGGTCAGCCAGCCGCCGAAGGCCACCACCGCCGTGAACGAGCCCAGGATGAGGCTGGTGGTGACCCACTGGAGGCCCAGGTGGCCCTGCCAGGCCATCCACGGCGGGCCGATCGCCGTGGCGACGGCCGCGGTCACCAGTCCGGTGCGTCGCCACTGCCGCACCGGATGCCGGCCGAGGGAGTAGAAGAGCAGCGGGTAGGCGAGGTCCGCGGGGAGCGCCAGCGCCTGTGTCGCCAGCTGCAGCACTCCCGCCCCGACGGCCAGCGCGACCATGGCCGGCACCAGCAGTCGCCGCAGCGCGAGCGCCAGGCCCAGCAGCACCCCAGCCACCGGCGGCCCCTCCCACTGGGGCGGGAGGACCACCAGCAGGTAGAGCAGACCGACGGCCGCGTCCACCGCAGCCTGCCGGCGGGTGGGGCGGCCGTCGGACTCGTAGAAGTCCACCGGCGCCCGCGCGAAGAGCGGTGCCTGAGTGCGCCAGACCCACGACACGCGAGACCGCACCGGCCGCGGGAGGGGCCGGGCGAACGCGGAACGCATAGGTCATTGATAGCTCATGCGTTCGGGGATGTCGCGGTTCGCCGGTCAGTGGGCCGTCCGTCCGTCCGGATCACCGCCGCACCTCGAGGACCCGGTGGAAGGGTGTCTGCGCCGCCGAACGGAACCCGGAGAATCCCGCCGCCCGGGTGACCTGCTCGATCCGGGCCGGGCCGGCCTGCGTGCCCAGGGCCAGGCCCACCTCCTGGGAGAGCGACGCCGGCGTGCACAGCAGCGTCGAGAAGCCGTAGTAGGCGCGGCCGACCGGAGTGAGGTTGTCCTCGATGCGGTCACCCGCCATCGGCTCGACGATCATCCAGACTCCGTCGGGGGCCAGCGCGTCGTACACGTGCCGCGCGGCGCCGACGGGGTCACCCATGTCGTGCAGCGAGTCGAAGGTGGTCACCAGGTCGAATCCCGACCCGCCGAAACCCTGCGCGCTGGCCACGTCGAAGCTGACCCGGTCCGCCACTCCGGCCTGCCGGGCCCGCTCGCGGGCCACCTCGATCGAGGCCGCGTGGTAGTCCGATCCCACGAATCGCGACCGCGGAAAGGCCTGCGCCATGAGGATCGTCGAGGCGCCGTGCCCGCAGCCGACGTCGGCGACCCGGGCACCCTGGGTGAGCTGCTCGACCGTCCCGACGGCCGGCAGCCAGCTGTCGACCAGGTACGCCCGGTAGGACGGCCGGAAGAACCGCTCGCACCCCTCGTGCACGTCGGTGCCGTGGTCGTGCCAGCCGACCCCGGTGCCGGCGAGCGCCGCGTCGAACACCTTGCCGGCGTCCGCGACCGTCCCCGTGGCGATCTGGAACAGCCCGGGCAGGTAGGCGGGGCTGGACTCGTCGGTCAGCGCGATCGCATGCTCCGGAGGAAGGGTGTACCGGTCGTCGACCGGGTCGTACTCGACGAAGGAGCCGGCGGCCTGGGCGTTGAGCCACTCCCGCGCGTAAGGCAGGGCCGTCCCGCTCGCCGCCGCCAGTTCGGCAGCGGTCAGCGGTCCACGCTCGGCCAGCGTCCGGTAGTAGCCCAGCCGGTCGCCGAGCACGACGAGCGCGGCGTTCAACGTCGCCCCCACCTCGGCCACCGCCCGAAAGACGAAGGACGTCAATCTCTCCTCGTCGATGTGCGCCGGTGCTGATGTGGTCATGGGTCTCTCCCTTCCGAGAACGGTTGTCCCGTTGGAGAAGGACGCTAGAGCGATTCGCCATAAGCGGAAAGCATGAGTACTACAGTTCAATAAGTGGAACTGATCAAGCTCGTCCCCAGCCTCCGGGTGCTCGCCACGCTCGAACGAACCGGCTCGTTCTCGGCGGCGGGCGCCGAGCTCGGCATGACGCAGTCCGCGGTCA
>JBDIAG010000520.1:0-3846 GCA_039812305.1 Actinomycetales bacterium
CCCGCACTGCCGCTGTGGGTCGCGTTCGCGCTCTCGCGGCGGACGGCCAACCGGCGCTACACGTATGGCTACAACCGGGCCGAAGACCTGGCCGGTCTCTTCATCGTGGTGGTGATCGCCGGGTCGGCGATCGTCGCCGCCTGGCAGGCGGTCGATCGGTTCGTCCACCCGCGGCCGCTGGAGTATCTGGGGGCGGTCGTCGCGGCGGGAATGATCGGCTTCCTCGGCAACGAGGCGGTCGCGATCCATCGCATTCGGGTGGGGCGGCAGATCGGCTCGGCAGCCTTGGTGGCGGACGGCGTCCATGCGCGCACCGACGGCTTCACCTCGCTCGCCGTCGTTCTCGGTGGGGTGGGAGTGCTGGCCGGCTTTCCGCTCGCCGACCCGGTGGTCGGCCTGGTGATCTCGGTGATGATCTTCGTTCTCCTCGCCGGCACTGTCCGCAGCGTCGGCCGCCGGCTGATGGACGGGATCGAACCGGAACTCGTCGACCGGGCCGAACATGCGCTGCATCATGTCGACCAGGTCACCGCGATCGAGCAACTGCGCCTGCGTTGGGTCGGGCACCGGCTGCACGGCGACGCGGTCATCCGGATTCCGGATGTCTCCCTCGCCGAGGCGCGCGCGCTGGCCACCCAGGCCGAGGCGGCGGTCAAGGAGCACCTGCCCAACGTCGACGAGATGAGCATTCGGACGCTGGCCGGCCGGATGGGGTGACCTTTTATGTTAGCCACTGCTAATATAAGCTCCCACTGATTAAAACGATCAAGGGAGTGGCAATGGCTGACATCTTCGGAGCGGAGTTCCGCCGGGTCGAGAACCGCGACCACCAGGGCAAGCCGGCCCTCGTCGGCGTGGCGATCCGCACCTACGACACGAGCGTCGAAGATCTGTGGGACGCGATCACGATTCCGGAGCGGCTGTCCCGATGGTTCCTCCCGCTGGCCGGTGACCTTCGGCCCGGCGGGCGATACCAGTTGCAGGGCAACGCCGGTGGCACGATCACCAGCTGTGAGCCGCCAATGGCGCTGGACGTCACCTGGGAGTTCGCCGGCGCGATGAGCTGGGTGAGCCTGCGACTGGAGCCAGAGGGGGAGCGGGCGCGGCTCACGCTGGAGCACATCGCGCATCTCGAGGGCATCGGCGCCGAGCACATGGCCCAGTTCGGCCCGGCCGCCACCGGCATCGGCTGGGACCTCGCCCTGTACGGCCTGGGTCTGCACGTGAACGATCCGGCGGCGCAGGTCGACCACGAGGAGGCCGAGGCGTGGTCGCTGTCGAGCGAGGGCAAGGCGTTCACCCGCGCCTGCGGCGAGGCCTGGGCAGCCGCCCATGTGGCGTCCGGGGCGGAGCCGGAGGAGGCCAGGGCTCAGGCGGAGCGGACGATCGCTTTCTACTCGGGTGAGTGATGCACGCCTTCGACGTTCTGGGTGATCC
This sequence comes from Actinomycetales bacterium, assembly GCA_039812305.1. Taxonomy (GTDB): domain Bacteria; phylum Actinomycetota; class Actinomycetes; order Actinomycetales; family CAWJMD01; genus JBDIAG01. The sequence continues at coordinate 1,438 of JBDIAG010000520.1, forward strand.
GGTGCGCCGCCGGATCCTGGAGATCCTGGCCGGTGGTGAGCACACCTCCGGCCAGGTCGTCGACGTCATCTCGGCCGAGTTCGGAATAACCCAGTCGGCGGTCTCGCAGCAGCTGAGAGTGTTGCGGGAGAGCGGCTTTGCCACCGTCCGCGCCGAAGGCACCCGGCGGCTGTACTCGGTCGACTCTCGTCCGCTGGCCGAGGTGGACGCCTGGCTGAGTCAGTTCCGCAGATTCTGGGGGCCGCCGCTGGAGGCGCTGGCCACGGAGATCGCCCGGGGCAAGCGCCAACGCAGATCGGGCGGAGACGGGCCGCGTCCGAACGAGACCGAGCGCGAAGACCGGTGACGACACGGGCGGTGCGTGCCGAGGTGGCCGCCGATCCGGACGCTGTGGGGGTAGAGGGTGGGCGTCGCCATTCTCCAGGACGACCAGCCGGGGCCGCTCAGGCGGTCCAGCACGAGCGGATGCCGAGCGTGCGGCGGAACATCGTGGCGATCACCGGACCGGACGCAGCCTGAGCTGCGCCCTGGTGCCGTCGTCCTCTACGGTCTAAGCAGCAAGGATCGAATGCTCAGAGGAGTTCACCGTGGTCGACGCCGGCCTGCCTCGGCCTGACGTCCGGCAACACCTCGATCAGCTCGTCATCGAGCTGACGGCCGGAGCCCTCGAGTGGGCTGCCACCCCGTTGTCCGACCGGGCCGCCCTGCTGCGTCGCACGCATGCCTCGATCGCCCGGGCGGCACCGGCGTGGGTGGCGACCGCGGCCGCCATCAAGCGGCTGCCTGCGGATTCGCCATTGCTCGGCGAGGAGTGGTCCGGGGGGCCTTATGCGACGCTGTGGGGTTTCGCGGCCCTCGCCGAGACGCTCGAGCGTCTGGCAGAGGGTGGTCGTCCCCTCGACGGCCATCGGCTCGGCCGTGGCCCCGGTGGTCGGGTCACGGTGCCGGCGCTGCCCCACTCGTCCCACGACCGCCTGGCCTTCAGCGGTTTTCGCTCGGACGTCTGGATGGAGCCGGGCCTCGGCGAGCCCGAGGTGCGAGACCGCGCCGGGCTCGGTGCGCTCGCTCCCACGGTGAGCGGCGGAGTGGGACTCGTGCTGGGGGCGGGAAACGTCACCTCGATCGCCCCACTCGACGCCGTCTACGAACTCGTCGCCCACAACCGGGTCGTGCTGCTCAAGGTCAATCCGATCCTCGACGACCTGACCCCGGTGCTGCAGCGGGCTCTCGCTCCTCTGGTGGACGCGGGAGTGCTGCGGTTCGCCGGCGGAGGTGCCGACGTGGGCGGCTATCTGGCACGTCATCCGGGCATCGACCACGTGCACATCACCGGCAGCGTCGCCAGTCACGATGCCATCGTCTTCGGAACGGGCGTCGAGGGTGCGGATCGCCGGAAGGCGGGCACCGCTCTGCTCGACAAGCCGATCACCAGTGAACTCGGTGGTGTTTCACCGGTCATCGTCGTGCCCGGTCACTGGAGCCGGGCGGACCTTCGGTATCAGGCCGAGCATGTCGTCACGCAGCGCATCCACAACAGCGGACACAACTGCATCGCCAGTCAGGTTCTCGTCCTCAGCCGGGACTGGCCGCAGCGGGAGGAGTTCCTGGCCGAGATCCGCCGCGTGCTCGACAACGCGCCGACCCGCGAGCCGTGGTACCCCGGGGCGGCCTCGCGATTGGAGGACCTGGCCGAACGTCATCGCGCCGAGCGGCTGGGCGCGGACGGCGACCGGCTCCTCATCGACCTCGACGGTGACGACGGGCGGCCCGAACGGACAGAGTTCGAACGGACGGAGTCGTTCGCCACCGCTCTCGGCGTCCGGACCATCGCTGGTACCGGCGCCGACTTCCTGCGGCGTGCGATCGCCTACGCCAACGATGACCTGGCCGGCACCCTGGGGGCGTCGATCCTCATCCACCCTCGTACCGAGCGTGAGCTACCGCAGCCACTCGACGAGCTGATCGAACCGCTGCGCTACGGCAACATCGCCGTCAACGCCTGGACCGTGCTCGGCTTCGCCGTCCCGTGGGCCACCTGGGGCGCCTTCCCCGGACACCCGCTCGAGGACGTCCAGAGCGGGCGCGGGATCGTCCACAACGCCTTCCTCCTCGACGGCGTCGAACGGACGGTCTCGCGCGGACCATTCCGGCCGTTCCCACGTTCGGTACTGCACGGCGAACCCGCGGTGTCGCCGAAGCCACTCTGGTTCGTCACCTCACGCAGCGGCACCCTGACCGGCCGGCACCTGACGGCGTACGGCGCCCGCCCGACCTGGTCGCGGCTGGCTGCCGTCGCGCTCGCCGCGATGCGGGCGTGACGTGGGAGGGTGAGCCGCGGGCCGGTTCCGGCCGGTACGTCGCTGAGTAGCCGCCTGGCCGGCCGATGGCCGATCGTCCTACGTGATGGCC
>JBDIAG010000521.1:0-3838 GCA_039812305.1 Actinomycetales bacterium
GCCGGGCGCACCACCCGGCACGAGGTGGCCGACGCCACCGACGCGCTCGGCGCGGTCGGCGTCCGCGTGATCGGGTCGCTGCTCACCTTCGCCGCCCCGAGCGGACACCGGCGCAGGCAGCGCGCGGGTCAGGGTGGTCGCCGGCGGGCTCCCGCCCGCACATGACCGATCCGGGTTCGGAGCCGGCGAGCCAGGGACCCGCCCTGACCCGCTCGTCCTCCGTCTCGGCGGTCGCCTGGAGCGCCGTGTCGGTCGGCGGCCGGGCGGCGTTCCAGCTGGTCTTCAGCATCGTCCTGGCCCACCTCCTCGGGCCGGAGCGCTTCGGCGCCATCAACATCGCCACGGTCTACGTGATGCTGTCGATGATCCTGCTCGATCAGGGCATGGCGGCCGGGCTGGTGCAGCGCAAGGACCTGTCCCGCCGGCTGCCCGGGGCGACGATGAGCGTCAACCTCGTGATGTCGCTGCTGCTGGCCGGCATCACCTTCGGGTGCGCACCCTGGGTGGCCTCCTTCTTCGACGCACCGATCCTGGTCGAGCTGCTGCGCTGGCTCGGGCTGGGCCTGCTGATCAAGGCTCTCGCCATCACGCCCCGGGCGCTGCTGGCCCGCGAACTGCGCTTCCGTCCGATCGGGCGGGCGGACGTGCTGGGAACCGCCTTCGGCTCGGCCTGCGGCATCGCCGCGGCGCTGGCCGGGGCCGGCGAGATGTCGCTGGTCGTGCAGACCTTCGCGATGGACGCGCTGATCGCCGTCCTGCTGATCAGCCGCACCCGCGGACCCCTGCCGAACGCCGCCTTCGGCGAGCTGCGCGCGATCGTGGCGTTCTCGCTGCGGATCTTCGGCAGCACCGCCATCGCCTTCATCCCACGCAACATCGACAACATCCTCATCGGCCGCGTCCTCGGCCTGGAGCCGCTCGCCCTGTACGCGGTCGGCTACCGGATGCTGGGGATGCCGGTGCAGCTGCTCGGCCAGACCGCCAGACGGGTTCTCTTCCCGGCCTTCTCCCGGATGGCCGGCGACACCCGGCAGGCCCGGGTGGCGTTGCTGTCCGCCTCGCGCTGGCTGGCCCTGGCCACGATTCCGCTGATGACCCTGCTGGCGGTCAGCGCGTGGCAGCTGGTGCCCTTCGTCTTCGGCGAGCGCTGGCTCCCGGCGGCCCCGCTGGTCGCCGTGCTCGCGATCGGCGGCGCCCGGGAGGCGATCTTCTATCCCACTCCGGCGCTGCTGAACGGTTTCGGCCGGGCCGATCTGTCGTTGCGGCTGGAGTGGCTCTCCTCCGGCACCCAGGTGGCCGCGATCCTCATCGGTCTGCCGTTCGGCGTCCTCGGCGTCGCGGTGAGCTACGTCGTGGGCGGGTTCTGCCTCACGCCGGTGCTGCTGTGGGCCCAGCACCGGATCGCCGGCGTGCGGCCCCGCGCCTTCGCGCAGGCGGTGCTGCCCGCCCTGCACGCGAGCCTGTGGGGCTGCCTCACGTATCTGCTGGTGGCCCGGCTGGTGGCCGAACGGCTGCCGAATCTCGCGGTGCTCCTCCTCGGCGGGCTGGGCTACCTGGCCGTCCTGACGATCGTGCTGTTCGTGGCGCACCGGCCCCTGCTGATCGAGGCGATCTCTTTCCTCCCCGGTGGCGGCCGCGGCCGTCACCGGGCCGGGCTGCGCACCCCGGGAGAGACCTCGTGAAGCTGCTCTTCGTCACCCCCAACCTGGCCGGCAACTCCCTGGGCCGCACGCACTGCCTGTGGCTGCTCGCCGAGCACCTCGGGCACGAGTCGCGGATCGCGGCGGTCAAGGGCACGACGGTGTGGACGCCGCTGGCGGACACCGATTTCGCCCGGCGGTGCGTCACCTTCTCCGACGGCCGCAGTACCGTCCTGGACTCCGACCCGCTGCCGGGCGGGCTCGTCGAGCTGGCCGATCGGGCGGACCTGCTGGTCGCGGTCAAACCGGTGGTGTCCGGGTTCGGCGTGGGTCTGCGGCTGGCCCGACGCACCGGCACCCCCTTGCTTCTGGACATCGATGACCCGGACCACGAGGTGCGCACCTCCGCGCTGCCCAGATACGAGCAGGTCGCCCGGCTGGTGCTGCGGCAGGCCTACCGTGACCAGCTGAAGCTGCCCGCCCGTATTCCCGGGGTGCCGCGGGCGGTGAGCAATCCCGTCCTGCAGGCCCGCTACGGCGGAGTCGTCATCCCGCACGTCCGTCCGCCGGCCGAGGCGTCCAGCCACGTCCGCGAGGACGACCGGATCGTGGTCCGCTTCGTCGGCTCGGCCCGTCCGCACAAGGGGGTGGACGTCCTGCGCGCGGCGGTCGCCCGGCTCGCCGCCCGCGGCTACCGACTCGAGGTGACCGCCGACCCGCCGGCCGACCCCCAGCCGTGGGAATCCTGGCTCGGCACCACGAGCATGCGGCGCGGCGCCGAACTGGTGGCGAGCAGCGACATCGTCGCGATCCCGAGCGTGGACGACGCCTGGTCGCGCGCGCAACTCCCGGCCAAGCTGATCGACGCGATGATGGCCGGCGTGGCGGTGGTGGCCTCCGATGTCGGGCCGATCCGATGGGCTCTCGGCGGGACGGGCCTGGTCGCTCCCCCCTCGGACGTCACCCGGCTGACCGCGGCCCTGGCCGCGCTGGCCGACCCGCAGGTCCGCGACCGCCTGGGCCGGCAGGCCCGCAAACGCGCCCACCGGATGTTCTCGGTCGGTGCGGTCGCCCCGCACTACCAGGCACTGCTGGAGTACTCACGCACGAGGAGTGTGGCCGGATGACGCAGGCTCGGATGCCGCAGGGTGAGGGGCTGCAGGGTGGGGGGCCGCAGAGCCGGGTGACGCGGGGCCGGACTGGGAACCGCATGACTGGGAACCGCGTGACTGGGAACCGCGTGACTGGGGACCGCGTGGCACAGGACCGGACGACTGGGGATCGGCTGCTGCTCGACCGGGTGAGCCTGCGCGAGGCTCCGTCCCTGCTCGATCAGGGTGCCGCGCCGGTGCTGGCCGCGCTCGCCGCCGCCCTGGTGCTGCTCGCCACCATCCCGGTGCCGAGCGCGACGATGGTCGTCATCGTCGTCCTCAGCGTGGCCGGGGTCGTCCCGCTGCTCGGCCGGGGTCCGACCTGGCCGGCCTGTTGCGTGCCGCTGGCATTGCTGACGATCGTGGTCACCGTCCCGCTGAACCAGTTGCCGGACAACACCATCTGGAAGGTGGCCGGCGTCTGCATCCTGGCGATGGGAGCGGCGCTGACGGCGTTCCGCGGGATGCCGCTGGCGCCGGGTGCGGTGATTCTGCTTCTCCTGCTGCTCGAGGTGAACTACGCGACGCTGGTCGTCCTCGGCTTCGACGGCCTGCCCTGGGTCGTGCTCCTGGGCGTCACGCCCTTCATCGCCTTCGTCGCCGGCGGCCAGCTGACCCCGCACGCCGCCCGGATCGTCCAGGCCGCCATCGTCGCCTTCGCGGTCGCAGAGTCGATCCTGGCGATCTGCGAGCCCATCCTGGATCTGCCCAAGCTCTGGGCGCCCGCCCGGGTGGACGACTCCGGGGTCGCCAAGCCGATGCTCAACGAACTGCTGGGCCAGGGGCTGGAACGCGCCCAGGGCACCCTGGGACACCCGCTGCCGCTCGGCCTGCTGATCCTGCTCGGGGTGATCCTGGCCACCCGGATCCGCCGGCGCACGCTGCGCTGGCCGCTGATCGTCATCATGCTCGGCGGGCTCGCCGCCGCCGGCACCCGGCTCTCCCTGGTTCTGGCGCTCCTGGCCGTGATCGCGCTGGGGCCGCGCCGCCAGACCCGTCTGATCAGCGCGGCCTACAAGCTGGGGCTGGCCCTGCTCGCCTTCCTGG
>JBDIAG010000522.1:0-3835 GCA_039812305.1 Actinomycetales bacterium
GGGAACTCGACCCGCTGCGCGCCCGGGGAGCCGCCGCCACCGCCGCACGACTCGGCGCGGCGGCAGCACCCGGCCCCGGTCTGCCGATCGGCCGGGCGATCGCCGACGGCACGCCGCTGTTCTCCTCCTGGGAGGACGTCTCGGTCGACATCTGGGGGCCGCGCACCGGCAAGACCACCGCCCGGGCCGTCCCGGCGATCCTGGCCGCGCCCGGAGCGCTGATCGTCACCTCGAACAAGCGCGACGTCGTCGACGCGACCCGGGGAATCCGCGAGACCCGAGGGCGCGCCTGGGTCTTCGACCCCCAGCAGATCATCGGCGAACCGGCCCGGTGGTGGTGGAATCCGCTCGGCTACGTCACCGACGAGGTGCGGGCCCGCGTGCTGGCCGATCTGTTCGCCGCCGGGACCCGCCCCGAGGGGGCCCGGGCCGACGCCTTCTTCGACTCCGCCGGCAAGGACCTGCTCGCCGGCCTGCTGCTGGCGGCGGCCGTCGCGGATCGTCCGATCACCGACGTCTACGAGTGGCTCTGCGATCCGGGCGAGGACGAGCCGGTGGAGCTGCTCACGCAGGCCGGGTACGGACTGGTCGCGTCCTCGATCGCCTCGGCGGTGCTGGCGCCGGAGAAGCAACGGGCCGGGGTCTACGCCACCGCCCAGCAGGCGGTCACATTCCTCACGAATCGGGGGGTGCGGGAGTGGATCGTGGCCCCCGACGGAGCGGCGACGCGCGCCGAGTTCTCACCCGCCGCACTGGTGGCCCGCGGCGAGACGCTCTACGCGGTCTCCAAGGAGGGCCGGGGCAGCCTCGGGCCGCTGGTGGCGGCGCTCACGGTCGCGGTGACCGAGGCCGCCGAGCAGCAGGCCAAGACCTCCCCGGGCGGCCGGCTGCCGGTGCCGATGGTCGCGGTGCTGGACGAGGCCGCCAACGTCTGTCGCTGGCCGGATCTGCCGGATCTCTACAGTCACTACGGCTCTCGCGGAATCGTCATCATGACCATCCTGCAGTCGTGGTCGCAGGGGGTTTCGGTGTGGGGTCGCGACGGTATGCGCAAGCTGTGGTCGGCCGCCAACATCAGGGTGTTCGGCGGCGGGGTCGCCGAGGTCGAGTTCCTCGGCGAGCTGGCCTCCCTGGTGGGGGAGTACCAACGGACGGACCGCTCCCGAACGCAGGCCAGGGGCGGCGGCTCGACGTCGCACTCGCTGCGCACCGAGAAGCTCCTGGACGTCGCCGATCTGGCCGCGATGCCGCGGGGCCGGGCGCTGGTGATCCCCAGCGGTGCCCGCCCGGTGCTGATCGCCACCCAACCGTGGATGGACTCGCCCGCGGCCGGCGAGATCCGCGCCAGCATCGCTCGCTTCGACCCCACCGCGGGTGACGGGCGATGACCGCGGAGATCGCCGAACCGGTCGAACCCTTCTACCCCGACCTGTCCTGCTTCGTGCGGCACGTGATCGTGGGGACGCTGCTCCACCGGCTCGACGGTCGCACCCGCACCTGGTGTCCGCAGTGGTGGGAACACCCCGAGGCGGTGCTGCGGCTCGAGACGCTCTGGCAGACCTGGGAATCCCTCCGGCTGCAAGGCGGTCTCGGGATGTCGGCCTGGTTGCGCGACCACGCCGACTACCACCTGCCGATGCTGCTCGACCCGGACGCGACCTTCCGCGGCTGCACGGCGGAGCGCGGCCACCGGCCGCGCGGCGGCGGGGTGGACTGGCTGGAACCCCCGGTCGGCGTGTGAGGCGCCGTCCCCCATGATGGGGCGATGATTCGCAACGTGGTGATGGGCAGACTCCCCGACGACGCGACCGAGGAGCAGCAGGCGCAGCTCGACGCGGCCCTGGCCGGGATCGCCGGGCTCGATCTGCCCGGGCAGGTCTCGATGACGGTCGGCCGCGACCTCGGCCTGCGCCCCGGCGGCTGGTCCTTCACGATCGTCAACGACTGGGCGGACGAGGAGGCCTATCGCGGCTACGACGACGACCCCGAGCACAACGTCTACCGCCGGCAGATCGGCTCGGTCGTCGAATCGATCGCCCGGGTCCAGATCGACCTCCCGGCCCGCTGAACCGCCGCCCGTCGCGCCCTGAGGGCGGCCTCAGACCTCGAAGGGCGGGGCGGCTACCGAGTGGTCGGTGTGGTCGGTGTACTTGAGCCGGATCAGGCCGTGGGACAGTCCGTCCACGACGAAGCGTCCGTCGGCGTCCACGTCGGCGTCGGCTTCCACGCCGTCGGGGTAGCGGATCTCTACTCGGCCCCCGCCGGCCGGTTCCACCCAGCCGTCGATGCGGACCTGCTGATCCGGGCGCGGGCTGAGCGCGACCATCACGGTGATCTCGCCGTTGGAGAACGTCAGCGTGGGGCTGTCGTCGGCGTCGAGCACGCTGCGGGCGCCGGCCGCGCTGTGATCGGCCTCGATCAGCGTCAGCAGCTCGACCTCGAACTGGTCCAGGGCCAGACCGAGGATGATGCGATCGGCCAGATCGTCCGGTACCGGGTCGTACTCGTCCCACATGCGGGCGAGCGCCGCCGCGATGTGGCTGTCGTCGAGTTCGTGCGGGGTCATGACCTGCTCCAGGTTGGGTCGGCGAGACACGCCTCGCGCAATTTGGACAGGCAGCGGGATCGGGTCGGACCGATGCTGCCGATGGGCATATTCAGTTCAACGGAGAGCCGCTTGTAATCCGGACGCTGGTGGAACGCCAGCACCCGCAGCAGCTGTTGGCATCGCGGACTCAGCAGCGAGACCTGCGCCCACAACACCTGGTTCAGGGTCGCCTCGATCACGGAGTCCTCCGGTCCGCCGACCGGAGCCATCCGCAGGTCGATCTCGGTGACCTCCGCCGGCTCGGTGCGGGCCGCGCGCCGGGCGAGGCGGGCCGCCTCACGCTGCACGGTCACCGACAGCCAGCGCACCAGCGCCTGCGGATCGGCGATCGAGTCGGCGTGCGTGATCAACGCCGCCCACGCGGTCTGGACGGCGTCCTCGGCCGCCTCGCGGTCCACCCGGTAGGCGCGCGCGAGGTGCCACAGCATCGGCGTCAGCAGATGCACCAGCTGGTCGAAGGCCGACGCGTCGCCGGCCCGCCAGGAATCGAACAGGCGGCGGGCTTCGTCCACCGTGACGGAGCCGTCACTCAATCGCCGGGACATCTCGTCGCCTCCGAACTACGACCGGACACCTGGGTAGGCATCTCCTCTCCCCGAGCGTGATCTCTTCCGAGCCTGATCGACGTGCAATCAGCGTGTCACCCCGTCTGTGCGAAGAACCGTGTGGACAACAACGCTGCGAGGAGGACGCAGCATCCCGCCTGATACATCGATCCGGACGTGGAAGATCGAAGAAATTTCCTCGGCCGGATGTATCAGCGCGCCGGATCACAACTCTTTGCCTCAGCAGCTCAGGCCCGCTGCGGAGGGGACAGCGGGCCTGGGCCGTCCAGGGATTACGCTGCCGGGTATGCGAGTGCACGTGCTGCAGATCGGATACGACGACGCCGAGCCGGTCGACGTGCGTCGGGAGCGGGTCGCGGCCCTCGTGCGCGATCAGCGGGGGGCTGATCTGGTCGTCCTGCCCGAACTGTGGGCTCCCACCGGGTTCGACTACACCCGCTGGTCCGACCGCGCCGAGACGCTGGACGGCCCGACGATCGAGAGCCTGGCCGGCGCCGCCCGCGAGATCGGCGCCACCGTGCACGCCGGTTCGATCATCGAGCGCGACGACACCGTCACCGACGGCAGGAACCTCTTCAACACCTCGGTCCTGCTCGGCCCGGCGGGCTCCGTGCTGGCCAGCTACCGCAAGATCCACCTCTTCGGCTTCGGCGAGGGGGAG
>JBDIAG010000523.1:0-3835 GCA_039812305.1 Actinomycetales bacterium
GCAGTGCTCACTCAATCCGTCGGACGAAACCGAGGAGAGATCATGTCCACTCAGCACGTCGCCGCCATCGCAGCACCGGCGAAGTCATCGGAAATGCACCCGGACGAGCGTCGGCCGGTCACCGGCAGCTGGCGGGTACGGCTCGGCTTCGCCGTCGCCGGAGTCGCGTTCATCGCCTACCCGGTGCTGCGGCCTGCCGTCCCGGAGGAAGGCCTCACCGGTGCAGCGGGTTTCGCCAGCAATGCTTGGGTGATCGCCCACACGCTCGGCATGCTCGGCTTCATTGCGCTGGCCTTCACGGCGCGGGCCGCCGTTCACACCGGCGCCCTGCGGTGGACCGGCCGTCCGCTACGCGAACTCGAAAGCCGCACCTGGCTCGCCGCCGTTCTGCTGCTCCCGTACTACGGCGCCGAGGCCTTCGGTCTCCACACCGCCGGACGGTACGCGCTGAACGCCGGCCTTCCGGACGCGTCCATGGCCGTCGCGGCCTTCCGCTTCGACGCGATACCGGTCACGATGTTCGGTGCCGGCCTCCTGCTGCTGATGCTCGTCGGTGCCAGGCTCATCGTCGGTCTCTGGCGGAACGGCACGGTCATGCGGGTCGGTGGCCTCCTCGCCGGACTCGGCCTCGTCGCATACCTGCCGCAGTTCTTCCTGCCGATGCCGCTGCGCATCGTCCACGGCATCATTCTCGGCGCCGGACTGCTCCTGATCGCCCTGCGGGGTCGGGCCGACGCGGAGCGCGGGTGAGTTCCAAGCCTTCCCCCGTCGGCCTGCGTGAGTGGCGACGTTCAGTACCGAAGGCCGGCACTCAGCGCATCCCGTGGCCGCAGGGACGGTGGCGGTTCCCGAGCCGGCACGGGACGTCTTCCTGGCCTTCTCAACTCGACGCAGCAGCGTTGTGTCCTGCCAACCGGAGAGTGTCCCGCCAGACGGGGCGCATTTCACGCGTCTGGCAGTGCACAACACACTTGGCAGGACACAAATCGGCTCTCGCCACCTCCGACGTCGTCGTCCGCGTCCGCTACGACAGAGGGCGAAGCGTCACGAGCCGCCGAGGTCCGTAAGGTCTCTGGCATGGTGCAGCACTCGCAACACCTCAATCCGATCAGCCGAGAGAACGCGGTAGAAGACCCCATAGGGAAACCTGCTGAGCCTGGCCCGACGCAGGCCGGATATCCCCTCGACTGGCGGAGCTCCCAACGGGAATAGTTGCAACCGTTCAACGGCCTGCTCCACAGCTGCGGCGAAATTGGCGGCTATCTCGTCGCTGAACCCGGCGTAATGGTCACGTGCATTGATCAGGTCCTTGATGGCAAGAGGCCCAAACTCGACAATCAACGGGGAGGCCACAACTCCTGACGCACCTCTGGCCACGCCCGCGATCCCCCGGGATTACGTTGTGCCTCGTCAAGGGCCTCCACGAGCATGCGCCGCTCCTCGGCGGTCGGCACATAGACGGCCTCACCGAAGTGGGTACGCAAGGCCTCCTGGATCACCTCCGAGCGACTGCGATGCTCCACCGCCCGAGCACGCTCGACCAACTCGTACAACTCTTCAGGCAGGGTCACTGCGACCTTACGTACCGCCATCGCGACCTCCCTCACGGTATGAGAACATCATACCCGCCAGCCTCCAGCCGTCGAGACAACCAAGCGCCGGACGCCGTCGAGCAAACGTCGTGGGCATGTTCGTTCTTAGCCGTGGCCTTTCATCGGGGTGAGGTAGTCGTTGAGTTGAGGGCGGGTCCAGGTCCAGTTGAAATGGTTTCCTTGACTCTGCCTGTCATATGACTGGCTCAGCATTCATGTAATTGGTGGAGCAGTCATGGAGCACCTGGTCACCCAGCGCACAGCTACGGCTCCAGGATGACTTTGCCCGTGGTGCCGCGTCCTTCCAGGGCGGTGTGAGCAGCCGCAGCCTCGGCGAGCGGGAAGCGGGCGCCGATCCGGACGTCCAGGGTGCCGGCGCCGATCGCCTCGAACAGCTCGCGGTATCGCCAGGCACGTTCGTCGGCGGTCCGCAGGAAGTGCCCGATCGAAGGTCGGGTGATCGAGAGCGATCCGCCTGCGTTCAGCCGCTGCAGGTCGAAGGGCGGGACCGGGCCGCTGGCCGCGCCGAAGAGCACGAACTCGCCCCGCACCCGCAGCGACCGCAGCGAATCGTCGAAGGTGTTCTTGCCGACGCCGTCGTAGACGACCGCCACGCCGTCGCCGTCGGTGAGCTCCCGAGCCCGGTCCGCGAAGTCGTCGTAGCCCAGTACTTCGGCCGCACCGGCCGCCGCGCTCAACTCGGCCTTCTCAGGAGTCGACACGGTCGTCAGCACGCGGATCCCCCGAGCGGCCAGCAGTTGGGTCAGCAACAGGCCGACTCCCCCGGCTCCGGCGTGGACCAGCACCGTGTCCCCGGCCTGCGGATGGGCAGCCGACGTCGCCAGGTAGTGCGCGGTGAGTCCCTGCAACGGAAGGGCTGCCGCGACGTCGGCGGGAATGCCGTCGGGCACTCTGACCGCACCCACCGCGGGGACGATGAACCGCTCCGCGTATGTCCCTCGCGCCTCGGCGGTCGCGACGAGATCGCCCGAGCTGAAACCGTCCACACCCTCCCCGGAGGCGACGACCCGGCCGGAACCCTCCGCGCCCGGCGTGAACGGGAACGGAACTGAGTAGAGACCGGACCGCTGATACGTCTCGATGAAATTGACTCCGGTGGCGGCCGTCTCGACCAGGAGCTCGCCGGGGCCGGGAACCGGATCCGGGATCTCCCCGATCCGCAGAACCTCCGGCCCGCCCTTCTTCTCGGCCACAATCGCTCGCGTCGTCATGCTCGGACCCTACGCCGATGCCCTCCGGAGACATCAGGCGGTTCGTTCCGATCGCGTCGAGGCAGCGGACGAATGCCGGACAGGACGCACGCGGCGGCACACCCATGGCCAGCCACGCCCGCCACGACGTCACCAAGTGCTGAAGCCGACCATCCAGCGGAGCCGTGCAGGGCGATTCTCCCGTCCGTGAATCACTCGGAAGCGGCTTCGATCCCGAGGCGGGTGAGTACCCGGAGGATGATCCTCACCGCGGGAGTCTCCGCCACTGCCTCGTTCACCAGGGCGTAGATCGACCGCATCGGCGTCGGACACACGACCGGGACGGCGACGACTCCCGGCGGCAGCTGACGAGCCCCCAGCCGAGGTAGGACAGTCAGGCCGATCCCCGCGGCCACGAATGCCGTCGCGGTCGGGTAATCATGCGCCTCGACATGGAATGGCGGACTGAAACCGGCTGCGCGGCAAGCCTCGATGAGATTCCGGCGGCACCATCCACGGGCGAAGTCGTTGTCGACCCAGCGCTCCGCGGCGAGTTCGACGAGGTCGATCTCAGTCCGTCCGGCAAGCGAGTGGCCGGCCGGGAGGACGGCGACGTACGGATCGTCCAGCAGATGGTGCGCGATGAAGCCCGGCCGGCTGTGCCCGCCCTGGTCGACGACGATCTGGACGTCCGGACGCTCGCTCGGATCGGTCGGGATGTCCTCTCGCAGACCCAGATCGAGCCGGACGTCGGGGAAATCGGTGAGCATCGTGGAGACGACCTCGGGCATCCAGGCCGAGCCGACGGAGGCGAAGTAGGCGATCGAGAGCGATCCGGTGCGCCCGGCCCGAAGGTCGCCGACGACCGCTTCCACCTCGCCCAGACGGGACAGGACGCCGTCGATCTCGGCCGCCAGCGCCCGGCCGGCCGCCGTCGGCTCGATTCCGCGGCCGACCCGGGTGACCAGTGCCAACCCGGTCTCACGCTGCAGGGCACTGACGTGCTGGCTGATGGCGGACGGCGTGTAGCCG
>JBDIAG010000524.1:0-3831 GCA_039812305.1 Actinomycetales bacterium
CGCGGCGGCCTGCGACGAGGGCGACACGGTCTGGCCACGGTGCGGCAGACCGCGAGCCGGACCGTGGCCCGGGCCGGCTTCGCCACGGCCGGGCAGCCGCTGCGCCTGGCCGCCGGGGACACCATCGTCGTCCTCGGCAAGCCGTGGGACCGCGACGGCATGTCCGCCGCCCTGGCCGGGCTCAAACGGGAGTCCGCGGCCAGGCTGGTCGTGATGGTCTACGACCTCATCCCCAGCCTGGAACCGCAGCTGCATCACCCGGACGTGTTCGTGCCCTACACGACCTTCCTGTTCGAGCTGGTCGCGGCGGCGGACCTGGTGATCACCTACTCCCGCGCCACCGAGGCCGACCTGCATCGCTTCGCCGAGCAGGCCGGTGCGCCGATGCCGCCGGTGGGCCGGATCCGGCTCGGCGACGAACTGCCGCCGGTCGAGCCGCGCCGGCCGGCCGGCATCCCCGACGACTTCCTGCTCAGCGTGGGGACGATCGAGGTGCGCAAGAACCACGCGCTGCTCTACGCCGTGTACAAGCTGGCGCAGACCCGGCAGGTGAGTCTGCCGCCGCTGGTCATCGTCGGGCGTCCCGGCTGGTTCACCGAGGACGTCCGGGCCCTGCTCGCCCGCGACCCGGCCATCCAGGGCCGCATCATGGTGCGCTCGCAGGTCAGCGACGCCGAGCTGGCGTGGCTCTATCGCAACTGCCGGTTCGCGGTCTACCCGTCCCTGTACGAGGGGTGGGGTCTGCCGGTGGCCGAAGCGGCCGCGCTGGGCACCGTCACCGCCTGCAGCGACGCCACGTCGATCCCCGAGATCGCCGGCCCGGCCCTGCGGTACTTCTCGCCGTACTCCGCGCAGGAGTGCCTGGACGTGCTTCGCGCCTACCTCGATCCGGCGGAGCTGGAGGCCGCCCGCGCCGGGCTACGTCACCAGTACCGGGCCACCACCTGGGCCGAGACCGCCCGTCAGGCCCGCGAACTCATCCGCCGGGCCTGACCGCCCGCCCGCAAACGACGATGCCCGCCGGGCCGCCCGATGTCTCGAGCGGCTCGACGGGCAACCGAAGCCCTCGGCCTCACCTCGCGGCGATCGCCTCGTTCACCGCCGGTACCACCTCGTGCAGGTCGCCGATCACGGCGTAGGTGGCCTTGGTGACCATCGGAGCGTCCTCGTCGGTGTTGATCGCGAGGATCGCCTTGGAGGACGAGCAGCCGGCCCAGTGCTGGATGGCACCGGAGATGCCGGCCGCGACATACAGATCCGGCGAGATCCGGGAACCGGTCTGACCGACCTGTTCGTGGTGCGGGCGCCAGCCGAGGCTGGTGACGACCCGGGAGACGCCGAGGACGCCGCCCAGCTTGTCGGCCAGCTCGATCAGGTCGCCGAACCCGTCCGGGCCACCGACGCCGCGGCCACCGCCGACCACGACCTTGGCGGACTTCAGCGCGCCGGTCAGGTCGGGTTCCGGCTCGGAGGTGCGGGCCACCGTGGCCCGCAGGTCCTTGGCGTCGATCGCCGGCGAGAACGACTGCACCGCGGGGGTGCTCGGCGCGTCGGCGGGCACGGCCTCGACCGCGTGACCGGCCACGGTGAACACCGAGATCGCGTCGGGCAGGTTCATCTGCTCGATCGCGGCGCCACCGATCACCTGCCGGTCCACGACCAGGCCCGAGCCGGCGGTGCCGGACTCGATCCCGATGACGTTGGCCGCCATCGACACACCGAGCCGGACGGCGGAGTGCGCCAGCACCTCCATGCCGCGCGGCGACCCGGCGGCCAGCAGTGCGCTGGCTCCGGACGTCTTCGCCGCCTCGACCACGGCGGCCGCGTGGGCCGCCCCGGAGTAGGCGGCCAGGTCGTCCGACGTCGCCACGTAGACGGTGGAGACACCTTGGGCGGCGAGGTGCTCGCCCGCCTCGGCGGACAGCTCGCCGACGTGCACGGCCTGCACGTCGTCACCCAGCGACCGGGCGAAGGTCAGGGTCTCCCGCGAGACCTCGCTGATCCCGGCGGCTTCGCTCTCGACGAAGACGAGGACGCTCATCGCAGCACTCCCAACTTGACGAAGGTCTCGACGATGGCCGGGGCGGCGTCCGCCCCCTTGCCGAGGGTCTCGACGACGGACGGCGCGGCGGGCGGCAGCGACAGCTTGACCCGGCCGTTGCCGATCGGCTCACGCTGCGGCTCGACCGTCTCGATCGGCGCCTTCTTGGCCTTCATCCGGCCGGGGATGGACGGGTACCGCGGTTCCACCCCACCCTCCAGCACGGTGACGACCGAGGGCAGCGGCAGCTCGAAGGTCTCGGTGACGCCACCGGGACCCTGACCGTTCGCCACCGCGGTGTCGCCGTCCAGGGAGATCGTGGAGATCCCCACCGCGACCGGACGGTCAAGCTCGTAGGCGAGCCGGATGCCGACCTGGAAGTCACCGGAGTCGGCGGCGTCGTTGCCGAGCAGGACGAGGTCGTAGGTCTTGCCCGCGGCCTCGTGCGCCTTCACCACGTCGGCGATCGCGCCGGCCACGTCGGCCGGGCCGTAGGCCGAGGAGTCGGCCTCGATCAGGACGCCCGACTTGCAGCCGACGGCGAGCGCGTCGCGCATCTGCTCGATGGAGTCATCCGAGCCGAGGCTGAGCACCGTCGCCTCGCCTCCGGAATCGCCGGCGATCTGGATCGCCAGCTCGACCGCGCACTCCTCGTGCGGGCTCAACATGTAGCCGACGTACTTGGCGTCGACCGACATCGCGTCCGGCGTGAGCAGGATCTCGCCGGAGGTACCCGGCACCCGCTTCACGCAGACAAGGACATTTGCCATCTCGTGTATCAGCCACCATTCTCTTCAGGCCGGGGAGGCCGGCTCTCAAAAACCGCGGATTTCTCTTCAGGCCGGGGAGGCCGGCTCTCAAAAACCGCGGATTCTCGCGTTCTCAGGGTCGAACAGGGACGTGGAGTCGACCGACCCGACGGTGACCGGGTACAGCTCCTCCATGTAGGAGACGGCCAGCTTCTCCCCGATCTTGGCGTTCTCGGGGGGCAGGTAGGCCATCAGGATGTGCTTGCCGAGCGAGGGCGCGGACCCGGCAGTCGTGACGTAGGGGTGGTGCCCGTGCCCGTCGGTGAGCAGCTCACCGTCGGGCGACAGGATCGGTTCGCCACCGAGCATGTACCGCTTTTCACCGGTGGAGGACGTGTGGTCGTCCACGGTGAGCGTGCACATGACGGCGGCCGGCTCTTCGGAGCGCTGCTTGAGGTAGGCCTCGCGCCCGACGAAGTCGGCGTCCTTCACCCGCGGCCGCTGCATGCCGGCCTCGACGATGGAACGCTCCGAGTCCAGCTCCGCACCGAAGGCGCGGTAGCCCTTCTCGATGCGGCCGGTGGTGCCATAGACGCCGATGCCGACCGGCACCGCGCCGTGCTCGGCGCCGGCCGCGTGCAGCAGGCTCCACAGCCGGGCGCCCTGCTCCATCGGCACGTACAGCTCCCAGCCGAGCTCGCCGACGTAGGAGATCCGCGAGGCCAGCACCGACAGCGAGTCGACCTCGAGCTCCTTGACCGTGCCGAACTTGAAGCCGGCGTTGGAGACGTCGCCGCGGGTGATCGAGCCGAGGATGTCGCGCGCCTTGGGGCCCCACAGACCGATCGTGGTCAGCGACGAGGTGAGGTCGACCACGCTGGCGTCGGCCGGCATCCGGTCGCGGAACCACTTGAGGTCCACCATGCCGTGCGCACCGCCGGTGACGACCCGGTAGTGGTCGTCGGCGAGCTTGATCACGGTGAGGTCGGAGACGAAGCCACCCTTGGCGTCCAGGACCGGGGTGTAGATGACCCGGCCGTC
>JBDIAG010000525.1:0-3829 GCA_039812305.1 Actinomycetales bacterium
GACTGCGCCGCACACCCCCGTCGAGGAGGAGTAGAACCATGCTGCCCGCCATCGATCTCGACGACCGCACCTTCCAGCAGCTCGTGGACGAGGCCAAGCGCACGATCCAGCGCCAGTGCCCGAGCTGGACCGACCACAACGTCTCGGACCCAGGCGTGACCCTGCTCGAGGCGGCGGCGGCGATGGTCGACCAGCTGCTCTACCGGCTGAACCGGGTGCCCGACCGGCACTACGTGAAGTTCCTGGAGATGATCGGGGTCGAGCTGCGCGCCCCGGCCTCGGCCCGGGGGTCGGTCACGTTCTGGTTGTCCGCACCGCAACCTCAGACGGTCCGGGTGCGGGCCGAGACCGAGGTGTCCACACCCCGGACGGACGTCGTCGATCCGATCGTCTTCTCCACCACCGAGGACCTCGACATCGTCTCCTGCTCGTTCGCCGCCAGCGCCTCCCACCCGGTCGGCGCCCATCCGGTGGACACCACCCCGGCGTTGCTGGCCGGTCAGACCTTCGCACCGTTCTCGCAGGCTCCGACCCCGGGCGACTGCCTGCTGGTGGGACTCTCGGCGGCGGTGCCGCGGTGCGCCGTGCTGCTGCGGATGGACTGCCGAGTCGCCGGAGTCGGCGTCGACCCGCGCAATCCGCCGTTGGTCTGGGAGGCGTGGACGGGGGAGGGCTGGACCGCCTGCGAGGTCGATTCCGACGGCACCGGTGGCCTCAACCGTGCCGGCGACGTCGTCCTGCACGTTCCTCGCGGCCATCAGGTCTCGATCCTCGCCCGTCAGCGCGCCGGGTGGCTGCGCTGCCGGCTGATCGAACCCGGTGACGGTCAGCGCACCTACACGCTCTCGCCGATCGTCACCTCGATCTCGGCGTTCACGGTCGGTGGCACGGCGGACACCGAACACGCCGCCGTCATCCACCACGAACGGCTGGGCCATTCGGACGGAACATCCGGCCAGCGAATCGCCTTGCAGCACAAGCCGATCGTCGCCTCCACGACGGAGGCGGAGTTGATCGTCACCACCGAGACCGGGCCGCAGACCTGGCACCAGGTGCGGGACTTCGCCGGTTCCGGTCCGCAGGACACCCACTTCCGGCTCGACTACGCCACCGGCGAGGTGCAGTTCGGGCCGGCCGTGCGACTGGCGGAGGGCGGCCTGCGGCACTACGGTGCGGTGCCGCCCCCCGGCGCCACGATCGAGATCGTCAAGTACCGGGCCGGTGGTGGCCGCGCCGGCAACGTGGCCCGGGGGGCCATCCGAGTGCTCAAGACGAGCGTCCCGTACGTGAGCAGCGTCGAGAACCGGGCGCCGGCCGCGGGCGGCGCCGACCCGGAATCGGTGGCGGACGCCAAGATTCGCGGCCCGATCCTGTTGCGCTCGCGTGGCCGGGCGGTCACCGCGGAGGACTTCGAGCACCTGGCCCGCGAAGTGGCCCCGGACGCGGCGCGGGTCTTCTGCGCGCCGACGACCACCGCGGCGGACGCGGGCGGGATCCGGCTGCTGGTCGTCCCCCATGTCGGCAGCGACGAGCTGGGTCGCGTGCGTCGGGAGGATCTGGAACCGTCCAACAGCATGCTGCAGCGGATCACGATGGCGCTCGACGAGCACCGGCTGGTCGGGACGAGACTGCTGGTCGCCGCCCCCTCCTACCGCTGGGTGACGGTGGTGGTGAGCGTGTCGGCCGCGACCCGGGCCAACCCGGAGGAGGTGCGGCAACGGGTGCTGGCCAACCTCTACCGGCTCTTCCATCCGTTGCTGGGCGGCCCGGACGGCGACGGCTGGCCGTTCGGCCGCTCGGTGCAGGCGCACGAGATCCATGCCGCCCTGGCCTCGACCAGTGGTGTGGACATGGCCCGCGACGTCGAGGTCGCCCTGTACCCGGCCGAACCCGTTGCCGGACAACCGGGCCGGGCCCGCCGCGGCGCGGCCACCGGTCGCATCGAGCTCGCCCCGACCCAGCTGGTCCACTCCTACGAGCACCAGGTGCGGGTCCGATGACCGCCGCCCCACTCGTTGTCGCCCCGTCGGCGAGGTCGGCGCACCCGCTGCTGGCCAGCCTGCCGCAGGTCTACCGGGGCGACCCGGTCACCTCCGCCTTCTGCGACGGTCTCGACACCATGCTCGGCCCGGTGATCTCGATCCTGGACAACTTCGAGGCCTACCTCGACCTCGCGCTCGCACCGGCCGAGTCGCTGCCGTGGCTGGCCGGGTGGCTCGGCGTCGAGGATCTCGACCAGTCACTGCCGGTCGACCGGCAACGGCAGCTGCTGCGAAACATGAGCCGGCTGCAGGGGTGGCTGGGCACGGCCCGGGGGATCGCCCTCGTCGTCGAGACCCTGCTCGGTGTGCCCACCGAGGTGATCGAGACCGGTGGCGCCACCTGGTCCCGCGACCCGAACGCCGCGCTGCCGGGTGAACCCACTCCGGCCGTCCTGGTGCGGGTGCGCCAGAACGGTTCCCAGACGGTCGATCTCGAACGGTTGGAGGCCATCGTGAGCGCCGTGAAGCCCGCCCATGTGCTGCACCGGGTCGAGGTGCAGTCCGGGTAGGCCAGCTCGTCGTGCCCGCCCGGAAGACGGACGCTGCAGTGTCCGTCTACTGGCGGGCCCAACCGCTCAGGCTACTGGCGCGGCCCAACCGCTCAGGCGAGCGCGGCGGCGACGCGCCCGTACTCCCGCAGGGTCACCTGGGCCGCGGTGTGGTCTCCCTGCGCCCGCTGCAGGTCGGCGAGCAGCTTCCACGCCGTGTCGCGCAGTGGATCGACGGACACGCATCGCTGGGCGGCCTGCACCCCGTCGGCGAGCCGGCCGGCCGCCTGTGCGACGCGGGCGGTCTCCAGGGCCACCGTGGACACCTGGAAGCACAACCTGTCCCGCTCCGGCAGAACCCATTCCGCCGCCCCGGCCTCCGGGAGCAGCTCACCGGGGTACGCCTCGATCACCGCCAGGCCGGCCGCGACCCGCGCCGACGGATCGTCGAGCGACGACGTCCGTTGCCAGGCCTCCAGTTTCAGCGTCAAGCGGTCGAGGTCGCAGTGCTCGAACCGGAGCCGGTAGGCGTCTCCACTGCGCTGCAGCGGTTGCTCGTCGCAGCCGCCGGCGGCCAGCCCACGACGGATGCTCGAGGCCGCCACGTGCAGCCGGTGGGTTCCCAGATCCGCCGGCACCCCCGGCCACACCGCTTCGATCAGCGTCTCGCGATGCACGAACTGTCCGTGGTTGGCCGCCAGCACCTGCAACAGGGTCCGGGACTTCGGCCGCAGCACGGCCAGGTCCATCGCCGCGCCGTCGATCTCCAGCCGGAACTCCCCGAGACAGTGCAGTGTGGTGGCCGGCAGCCGGATCCCGGTGGCCGGCGCACCCTCCCGGTACGTTTCGGTGGCCCGCTGCGGCACCGGCCAGGTGTGCGAATCGCGGGCGATCCCACTGAGAACGGTCTCGCACCCGTCCATCCCGAGCCGTCGCGCGGTCGCCGCCCCGGACCAGCTCGCCAGGTCGGCGTGGTCACAGGCGAAACCGATCCCGTCCGCCCAGGCCAGCAGCACCGGAGCGCCCACGGCAGCCGCCGCCGCGCGGGATTCGGCCAGGCAGGTGGCCACGTGGTCGCCGTCGGCCCGATGGGCGAGTCCGGCGGCGACGATCAGGCCGAGCACGGCGGCGCCCCACAGGTCGCCGTCGGCCCGCCGTAATCGCCCAGTGCAGCCAGACGCGGTTCCAGCGGCGCGCCGCCCGTGCCGGTTTGATCACCCGCCGCGTTAAAGCCAGTTGCGGTGCCCACATTGCCGAGCAGATTTGCGCCGAGCGACGTGAACGCGCCCGCCACCTCCG
>JBDIAG010000526.1:0-3828 GCA_039812305.1 Actinomycetales bacterium
GCCTGCCGGTTGACGTACTCCTGCCATTCCCGGGTGTACTTCAGCACCGAACCGCGGCAGGCGTCGTTGAACTTCTCGATGCCGAGATCGAGGATCTCGCCGCGGCCCTTGATGCCCAGCAGCCGCGCCGCCTCGAGCTCGGCCGGCAGGCCGTGGGTGTCCCAGCCGAAGCGGCGCTCGACCCGCTTGCCGCGCATCGTCTGGTAGCGCGGGACGACGTCCTTGACGTAGCCGGTGAGCAGGTGACCGTAGTGCGGCAGGCCGTTGGCGAACGGCGGACCGTCGTAGAAGACGAACTCGTTGCTGCCGTTCTGCCCCGGGTCGCGCGCCTCGACGCTGGCCCGGAAGGTGTCGTCCGCGGCCCAGTAGTCGAGCACCGCCCGCTCGATCGTCGGAAAAGTCGGGGACGCGTCCACGCCCTTCGCCTCGGACCGGGCCGTGCTCACCCGCGGGTACTTCTTGCTCACTCTCGCTCCACACCTCGACCGGTAGGTCCACATCGGGTGCGAGGACGACGACCGCCCGGTCTGGGCGAGTGCCGCGGTACCACCTCGCTTGCCCGTTCCCGCCTGACTGCAGCGCGAGCGAGCCGCTCGTTGGCCGGTGTGATGACGGTCCGGTTCCGTCCGGTTCTACTGGGGCACGCCACCTCGATGCCGTCCGAGGAGGGAGTGCCTGTTCTTCCGGAGGCTCGCCGGTGATGGCCGGGTCGACGCCTGTGCGCACGAGTGTACCCGGCCCGCGCACGGGATCGGCACGACATTTCGCCCCGGAGAGCCAGGCGACTGCCGAGCATCCAGGTGAAAGCCGCTCAGCCACATATCGCGGGTTGTCCGGCCAGCACCGTGGATACCGCGGCAATAGCCGGCCGCTCGATCGCGTCCACCCTCGGGCGGGCCGTTATTCGGGGGCGGCGAAATACCCGTGCGGATATCCTCCCCACGACCACTCCGGAAGGAGATCCATGACGACCGACCCGCCGCCGGTCAGCAGCGTCGAAGAGTTCGCGACGTTGTACACCCGGTTCCTCCAGCAGATGCACCTGAGCGCCTCCGGCACCACCAGGCTGAGTGAGATCGGACAGCTGATCAGCGACGAGCTGGGCTGCGATCCGACCGGTCTGGACGTGGAGGTGGAGGTCTTCCAGCCGCATCAGCTGGCCGATGTCGAGGCAGCCCTGACCGCGGTGGGCGAGCGTCACGGCGGGCGCTGGGTGGGGGTTCGCGGGGTCAACCGGCATCACGTGGACTCCCTGTCCGAGCTGCTCGGGGAGGGCTTCGGCGAGTTCGCCCTCGGCCCGCTGACCCGCAGCCGGGTCGCCGTCGGCGCCGACCGGTCCCGATCGGTGATCTCCTTCGGGCTGCTCCTGGTCACGATGCCGACCGGTGGACTCGTCTGCCTGCTGCGCGCACCGGAGCCGCGCTACGGGCGGTCGATGGTGACGCTCGACCTCCTGGCGACGTCGAACCACCCGACGAGCGGGGACGACCACGGTGGCACGGCCGCGACCGGGAGCCCGGTCGACGGCTTCATGGCCGAAGTGCGGGCCCAGCTGAATCGGGAGAGCGTGCTCGCCGGACAGGTCATCTCCTTCCAGCCCAACCCCTTCGACGACATGGGCGCGGAGAGCCCGCTGCGATTCCTGACCCGCCCGGAGGTGGCCGTCTCCGACGTCGTGCTGCCGGACGGCGTGCTCGATCGGATCAGCCGGCACGTCGTCGGGATCCGAGACCATCGCGACGCCCTGCTGCAGGCTCGCCAGCACCTCAAGCGGGGCGTGCTCCTCTACGGTCCGCCCGGCACCGGCAAGACGCACGTCGTCCGCCACCTGATCTCCGCCTCACCGGGTGTCACGGTGATCCTGCTGACCGGCAAGACGCTCGAACTCCTCACGCTGGCAACGCAACTGGCCCGGGCGGCCCAGCCGGCGATGATCGTCATGGAAGACTGCGACCTGGTCGCCGAAGAACGAGGCGGCGAGACGAACTCGGCCCTGTTCGAAACGCTCGAGGCGATGGACGGCCTGGACGGGGACGCCGACGTCGCCTTCGTCCTCACCACCAACCGGCCCGACCTGCTCGAGCGTGCCCTGGTGGAGCGACCGGGCCGGGTCGACCTGGCGGTCGAGATCGCGAAGCCGGACGCACCTGCGCGGCAGCGGCTGTTACGGCTCTACTCCCCCGCCGGTGCGGCGTTCCCGGACGAGGTGCTCACCGTCGTCGCGGCCCGCACGCAGGGCGCCACCGCCTCGTTCGCCAAGGAGCTCATGCGACGTGCGGTGCTGCTCGCCGCCGCCGCGAAGGTGCCGGTCGAATCCGAGCATCTCCTCGCGGCCTGCGACGAGATGCTCAGCGACGGCGAGACGGTCACCCGCGCTCTCCTCGGCGGGGGCCAGGGACCCGACGAGCCGGTCAGGCCAGCAGTGCCCCCGGGTTCAGCAGGCCTTGCGGGTCTAGGGCCGTTTTGATCCGGCGGTTCACGTCCATCACGTCCGGGCCGAGCATCTCCGGCAGCATCGAGGCCTTGAACCGGCCGACCCCGTGCTCGCCGGTGATCGTGCCGTGCAGACCGATCGCCAGCCGCATCACCTCCTCGAAGGCCCGGTAGGCGCGCTCGGTCGCCGCGGGATCGGCGCTGTCGAAGACGACGATCGGGTGGGTGTTCCCGTCGCCGGCATGCGCGACGAGCGGGATGGGCACGTCGTACTTTCGGGCCACCTGCGCGACCCCGTCGATGAGCGCGGGCAGCTGCGGGACCGGCACGCCGACGTCCTCGAGCAGCATGGCACCCATACGTTCCACCGCGGTGATGACCGCGCGGCGGGCGGCGGTGAGCATCTCGGCCTCGTCCGGGTCGTCGGTGACGAACACCTCCGCGGCACCGGCGCGGGTGAACGCCTCCTCGAGCTGCGCGGCCTCCAGGGTGCGCGCCTGACCGGGTGCGTCCGACTGGGCGATCAGCAGAGCGCCCGCGTCCCGGTCGAGCCCGAAGGAGCGGAGGTCCTCGACGGCGTTGATCGAGGCGTTGTCCATGAGTTCGAGCATCGAGGGCCGGGTGGCGGCGCAGGCGGCCACCACGCCGTGCGCCGCCGCCGTCGCGGTCGGGAAGATCCCGACGACGGTGGCCGGCGGCGGCGGTGCCGGGATGAGCCGGAGCGTCGCCCGGGTGAAGATCCCCAACGTGCCCTCGCTGCCGATGAAGAGCTTCATCAGCGAGAGGCCGGCCACGTCCTTGATGTACGAGCCACCCAGCGTGATCAACCGGCCGTCGGCGAGCACGACCTCCAGCCCGAGCACGTAGTCGGTGGTCACGCCGTACTTGACGCAGCACAACCCTCCCGCGTTCGTCGCGAGATTGCCTCCGATGGAGCAGATCTCGAAGGACGACGGGTCGGGCGGATAGGTCAGGCCGTGCGCGGCGGCGGCCTTCTTGACGTCGATGTTGAGGGCACCGGGTTCGACCGTCGCGGTGCGGGTGGCCGGATCGATCTCGATCCCGGTCATCCGGTCGAGGCTGATCGTGAGGCCGCCCTCGATCGCGTTCGAACCGCCGGAGAGCCCGGTGCCGGCACCGCGCGGCACGATCGGGACGCCGTGCTGCGCCGCCCAGCGGACGCCGGCCTGCACATCGGCCGCCGACCGGGCACGCAGCACCGCGAGCGGCATTCCCGGTTCACCGGCATTGCACCAGTCCCGCCGATAGGCATCCATGCTGGCCGGGTCCGCGACGAGCGTCCCGGCCGCGACGGCGTTCTCAAGCTCGCGAAGGGGCTGCATCCGATCAACCTAATGCTTCCGGACGGAGGCTTCTTCGGGGCCTGGTGAGCGC
>JBDIAG010000527.1:0-3808 GCA_039812305.1 Actinomycetales bacterium
CTGAGGTGATCCTGTTCGGCGAAGCGGGATCGATGAGATGGCTCGCTGTTCATGCCAGTTCAAACGATCTTCGGGGGGAAGAATTGCCCCGGGAGCAATTCCATTCACCTGGACCAGCGGTGCCAGCTGCAGCGCGAGTGACTTTGTGACGCTGCTGAGTGCTGCCTTTGTCGCGGTGTACACAAGATGATCGGGGCCCGGTCGCTGAGCACGCCAGTCGAGAATATTGATGATGTGTCCTCGATGCCCTTCACCCAGCTGCCGTATGAACTGCTGCGCAAGAAACACCGGGGCGAGGAAGTTGACTGAAACATGAACGTTGCAATGGTACAGATCGATCCACGGTAGCGCGCGATCCTGAAAGACAGCAGCGCTGTTGATCAGCGTGGTGACTTCTCCCAGGTCTGCGGCGGCTTCGAAGACCGTCATCGCGGCTGCCCGGGGATCTCTAAGATCTGCTGCAACAGCGATGGCGGTACCTCCTTCGGATCGAATGCGATTGACCAGAACGTTCGCCTCAACCGCAGACGTTCCGTGATGCACAACCACCGCCAATCCTCGTGCTGCCATGGCCAAAGCGATTTCGCGGCCGACCCGGCGCGCTGCGCCGGTGACGACGGCGACCTGAGCTTCACCCTTTCGCTTCTTCTTCGCGGCGGCTGTTTCTGCCGCGGGCGTCTGTTCTCGTGCGGTCACATGAGCTGCATCACCTTCGGGCAGCGAGGATTCAGTATTGTCCGCAGGAGCAGGTGCGTTTTCGACCGGACCGTCGGTTTCATCCGCGGCAAGTGGCAACGATCTTGATTGCTCCGGTTTCATGAGCGATGGAATCTGACTGGCGGTTCGACCGTCCTGTCTGACCTGATCCAGCGATCTCCGTCTGCTCGTCCCACAACTGTATTCTGGTCGCACAAGCGTCCATTCGCGCGGGGGCGCCGGCGGTCAACAACTGTCCGGTCCGACCGATCCGCTACCCGCCCATCCAGTCCAAACGCCGGCGTACGCGGCAGGTCGAGTCCGACCGCCGGAGCGCGCAGCCGTCCAGTCCACCCTCCGGCGCGCGCGGCCGTCCAGTCCACCCTCCGGCATGCCCAGCCGCCCAGTCCGCAGCCTGACCCGACCGCCTGATCCGATCACCTGGCCCCGCCTCCAACCACTTACTCGCCCGGCATCCACGTGCGTGCCGACCAGCCAGCGATCACCGGCCGCTCGGCCCATAACTGGATGCCGGGCACACAGACGGTCAAATAGGTCGCGTGTGTCGCCTCGGTCCGCCTTGGTCCGCCCGGAGACGGACGCTGCGTCTACCTGAGGTGAGCTGCCCCACCTGAGCTGAGCTGCCCTACCCGCGGTGCCGTGCCCTATCTGAGCCGACGCCATCTGCATTGCCGGCACGACTCTGCGTCGATGTGGCGCAGTCCTACGTTGCCGACACTCTGCGTCGATGTGGCACAGTCCTACGTTGCCGGCACGACTCAGTGCGCAGCCCTACGTTGCTGACACGACTGTCCATCGGCGAGGGTCCTGCCATCCGTCGAGGGTCCTGCCAGGTGGGGCGGATAACAGGGCAGATTTCACACGGATTGCAGGACACTCCGGGCCCCAAGTCCACCGCGACGGCTATTTCGGCAGGCCGTGAAGCCGTGAACGCGTTCGGGCAGGCCACAGACACACTGAGCAAGACCGAATCCCACTTTCCCGAAAGACTCAGAGCTTCTCCAGGGGCGCATAGCGCAGGACCAAGCGCTTGACTCCCGCGGAGCCGAAGTCGACCTCGGCCTGGGTGCTCTGGCCGGTGCCGGTGAGCGTGAGCACCTTGCCCATGCCGAAGGTGGCATGCGTGACGCGATCCCCCACCTCCAACTCGAGAACCGGCCGGTTGCCGGTGCTGCGCGTGGTCGACCTGCTGGCCAGCCGGGCCACCGCGGGTGAGGAACCATAGTCGGTCCGGTACCGGCCGGAGGAGGCACCGCTGGAGTGACCTGGGCCCCGCGGCTCGGCGCCGATCGGACGACCGAAGTCGCGGTCGACGAATCGGTGCCAGTCCAGCAGGGACTTCGGGATCTCGTCGATGAATCGGCTCGCCGGCATGAACTGCTGTCTGCCCCAGGCGGACCGATTGATGGCGCGACTGAGATAAAGCCGCTTCCTGGCTCGGGTGATGCCCACGTAGGCCAGCCGGCGTTCCTCCGCGAGCTGAGTCTCGTCCTTGTTCTTGAGCACGGCCTCGAGCGAGCGCTGGTGGGGGAAGATCCCCTCTTCGAGACCGGCCAGGAAGACGACGTCGAACTCCAGGCCCTTGGCGGTGTGCAAGGTCATGAGGGTCACGACCCCGTCGGTCTCGCCGGCCTCCGCCTCCGCCTCACCGGCTGCCACCGCCTCGTTCGGCACATCGTCGGCGTCGGCCACCAGTGAGACCTGCTCGAGGAAATCCGCCAGCGTGCCGCCCGGATTCTCCTTCTCGAAGTCGCCCGCGACAGAGCCCAGTTCATCGAGGAACTCGACCCGGACCTGGTCTTGCGGATCGTGGCTGCCGGACAACATGTCGTAGTAGCCGGTGCGGTCGAGCACGGCGGCGATCACGACGGTCGGCCCCTCGCCCGCCTCGACCACCTCACGCAGTTCACTCAGCATGTCGGTGAAGCCGCGGATCGCCGTGGCCGAGCGCGTCGCCAGGCCGGGTACCTGGTCGGCCCTGGCCAACGCCTCGCCGAACGAGATGCCCTCGCGCTCGGCGAAATCCGCCACGGTCTGTTCGGCCTTGTCACCGATCCCCCGCTTGGGCATGTTGAGGATGCGGCGCAGATTGACGGTGTCATCCGGGTTGGAGAGAGCGCGGAGATAGGCCACGACGTCTTTGATCTCGCGCCGTTCGTAGAACCGGGTGCCGCCCACGATCTTGTGCGGAACGGTGCCGCGGACCAGTACCTCCTCGAGACTGCGGGACTGCGCGTTGGTGCGATAGAAGATGGCCATGTCGCCGTAGCGCACGCCCGTGTCGTGCAGCCGGTGGATCTCCTCGGCGATGAAGGCGGCCTCGTCGGTGGCGGTATCCGCCACGTAAC
Organism: Actinomycetales bacterium; assembly: GCA_039812305.1. Classification (GTDB taxonomy): domain Bacteria; phylum Actinomycetota; class Actinomycetes; order Actinomycetales; family CAWJMD01; genus JBDIAG01. Next base: position 3,066 of record JBDIAG010000527.1, read on the forward strand.
CGACGATCTTCTCGCCGTCACCCGCAGCGCTCCACAGGTTCTTCGGCACCCGCCCGTCGTTCTGGGCGATCACCGCGTTCGCAGCGGTCAGGATCGTCTGCGTGGACCGGTAGTTCTGCTCCAGCAGAACGGTTCTGGCCGTGGGGAAATCCTGCTCGAACTGCAAGATGTTGCGGATGGTCGCGCCGCGGAAGGCGTAGATCGACTGGTCGGCGTCGCCCACCACGGTCAGTTCCCCCGGCGGCAGGCTCGGCGCGTCGGCCGGGCCGGGAGCGGTGTTGGCGCCGCCGATGAGTTCCCGCACCAGGGTGTACTGGGCGTGGTTGGTGTCTTGGTACTCGTCCACCAGCACGTGCCGGAATCGCTCCCGGTACGCCTGCGCGACATGTGGAAACACCTGCAGCAGGTGGACCGTCGTCATGATCAGGTCGTCGAAGTCGAGCGCGTTGGCCTGCCGCAGCCGGGCGCTGTAAAGGCGATAGGCCTCGGCCAGCACGTCGTCGCCGGGCTGGGCCTGCGGACCATTGGCCTGGGAGGCGAACGTCTCGTCGTCGATCAGCTCGTTCTTGAGGTTGGAGACGAGATGGGCATACGTGCGCGGCTTGTGCTTGGTGGGATCGAGATTGAGTTCGCGCAGCACCAGCGCCATCATCCGCTGCGCATCGGCCGCGTCGTAGATCGAGAAGGACGAACGCAGGCCGAGCTGGGTTGCCTCCCGGCGCAGGATCCGCACGCAGGCCCTG
>JBDIAG010000528.1:0-3801 GCA_039812305.1 Actinomycetales bacterium
CGGGCCGAGTTGCCGCGCCGGATCGCCGACGTCGACGTCGTCGGCGATCCGGATCGGCGGCTGCCACACGTGCTCACCTTCTCGGTGCTGTATGCGGACGGCGAGGCCCTGGTCGAGGGCTTGGACGCGCACGGGTTCGCAGTCGGCTCGGGCTCGGCCTGCACCGCGAGCACCCTGGAGCCGTCGCACGTGCTGGCGGCGATGGGGGCTCTCACCCACGGCAATGTGCGAATCGCCCTGCCCGACCGTCCGGCCGAGATCCTGGCGGCCCAGGTGGAGACCTTCCTCGACGTCCTGCCGGGCGTGGTGGACTCGGTGCGCGCGAGATTGGGGATGAGCGACCGGTGACCGGGCCCGACCGCCCCGAACCCGACGGCCCCGTCGAGGTGGTGGACGCCCGCGGTCTGCGCTGTCCGCTGCCGGTCATCCGGGCGGCACAGCGGGCGGCCCGGCTCGGCCCCGGTGACGTGCTGAGAGTGATCAGCACCGATCCCGCCAGCGAGTTCGACCTGCCCGCCTGGGCCCGGATGCGTGGCCACCGGGTGCTGCGGCTCTCGGTCGACCACGAGCAGGTGGAGGCGCTGATCCTGTTGAGCTGACCGGCCTCAGCCCGGTGCCGGCCAGCGGGGGGCGGGCAGCTGGAGCGCGGCGGCGAGCTCGGCCAGGTACTGGCCGCGGGGAATCGCGACCGCGCCCAGCGAGGCGAGGTGATCCGTGCGCCACTGCACGTCCAGCAGCCGGCGGGGCTCGTCCGCCCGGAGCAGTTCGACCAGCGCCACCAGGGCGACCTTCGAGGCGTCCGTGACGCGGTGGAACATCGACTCGCCGGCGAAGAGTCCGCCCGTCCCGAGGCCGTACAGGCCACCGACGAGCCGGCCCTCCTGCCAGGTCTCGACACTGTGGGCGAAGCCGGCGCGGTGCAGTTTGCCGTACGCCTGGGCCACCGCGTCGGTGATCCAGCGCCCGCTGCGCTCCGGCGCGGCACACGCGCCCACCACCTCGTCGAAGGCGGTGTCGAACCGGATCTCGAACCTGGACATGCTGCGTCGCAGCGAACGCGACACGCGCAATCCGTCCAGGGGCAGGACGCCGCGGGGATCCGGCGACCACCAGCCCAACTGGCCGTGACCGTGCCGGCCCAGGCCCATCGGGAAGAGACCGCAGGTGTAGGCGGCCAGAATGGTCTCCGGTTCCAGATCGGCACCGATGCAGATCAGATCCTCGCCCGGCGGCGCCTGGCTCAGCAGCCGGCCGAACTCGACCGCGATCGGCTGCGCCCGCGAGTCACGCCGATGCCGCCCCATCCCCGCCTACCGAAGCCCGGCCCTATCGCGGGCCGGCCGTGACATCCTGGCCGGCCATCAGCGCGCGCCCACGCCCGGCAGGCGCTCGGCGATCTCGCCGGCCGCCTCGGCACCGTAGGCCGCCGCGAACCGCTCCAGGAAGACCGGCGCCATCAGCTCGTACTCCTGGGTGCCGACGGTCTCGATGACGTAGGCGGCGAGCATCGATCCCAGCTGGGCACACCGCTCGTGGCCGAGCCCCCAGCTGATGCCGGCGATGAATCCGGCCCGGAAGGCATCGCCCACCCCGGTCGGGTCGAGCCGCGCGTTCTCCGGGGCGGCCGGTACGTCGACCGTGCCGGCCGCGCTCGACACGCTGGCCCCGTCGCGGCCGTGGGTGATCACCCGGACGCCGACCCGCTCGGCGATGTCGCGCTCGGACCACCCGGTCTTCTGCTCGATCATCGAGGCCTCGTAGGAGTTGGTGAACAGGTAGGCGGCACCGTCGATCAGCCGCCGGATCTGGTCGCCCTCCAGCCAGGCCAGCTGCTGGGACGGATCGGCCAGGAAGGGGTAGCCGCGCTGGCGGCACTCGTCGGTGTGGCGCATCATCGCCACCGGGTCATTCGGGCTGATCACGACGAGATCGAGCCCACCCAGCCGGGCCGCGATCGGCGCCAGCTCGATGTTGCGGGCCTCGGACATCGCACCCGCGTAGAACGAGGCGATCTGGGCGTGGTCGGAGTCCGTGGTGCAGACGAACCGGGCGGTGTGCTGCACCTCCGAGACGAGGACGTAGGAGGTATCCACGCCGTTGCGGGCCAGCCAGGACTCGTAGTCGGCCCAGTCCGCCCCGACGGCGCCCACCAGCGCCGCACCCACACCCAGCTGCGCCAGCCCGAACGCGATGTTCGCGGCGATTCCGCCCCGGCGGATCTGGAGCTCGTCGACGAGGAACGACAAGGACACCTTGTCCAGCTGTTCCACGACGAGGGAATCCGAGAACCGGCCCGGGAACGTCATCAGATGGTCGGTGGCGATAGACCCCGTGATCGCAAGTTGCACCGACACAGGATAGGGGCAGGCAGCGCGAAGGCGCCCATCCGGGAGGGGGAACGGATGGACGCCTCCGTGATTACCCGCTCTGGTAACGGGTGATACCTCAGCCCGGGATCAGCTGAAGGAGTCGCCGCAGGCGCAAGAGCTGCTGGCGTTCGGGTTGTCGATGGTGAAGCCCTGCTTCTCGATCGTGTCGGCGAAGTCGATGGTGGCGCCGTCGAGGTACGGGACGCTCATCCGGTCGACGATCACCTCGACACCGTCGAAGTCACGTACCGCGTCCCCGTCGAGGTAGCGCTCGTCGAAGTAGAGCGAGTAGATCAGGCCGGAACATCCACCCGGCTGGACCTGCACCCGCAGCCGCAGGTCGTCACGGCCCTCCTGCTCCAACAGACTCTTGACCTTCCCCGCCGCCACGTCAGTGAGCACAACGCCGTGGGTGAGGCCAGCGCTGGCCTGGGGGGCGCCGGTTTCGATATTGGCGGTCATAGATTCTCCATCCGGGTACTGACGACTGCAGGATGCTCGTAGGAGCGGAACGCCCGGTGCAACCAGAGGTGGACGCTCGTTGTTCCCAACGCTACCCCGGTTCCCGCCGGATCACATCCCCTTGGGCCGGCGCCGGCCCCTTTGGTCGGGCGCTAGCCGCGGCCGGCCTGGTAGTGGTTGCGCACCTGATCCGAGGACAGCGCCCGTGGATACACGCTGACCTCGTCGACGGCGACGTCGAGGTAGCTCTTCGCCGGGTCGACGGCGAACCACGTGGGGGCGGTGTCGCCGTTGACGCGCCAGTAGCCGGTCAGCGCGGTGCCGCTCGTGGCGGCGGCGTCCGCCGCGACCTGGGCCCCGTCGACATACAGCTTCGTGCCGCCGGCGTCGGTCGTGACGACGGCCTGGTGCCAGGCGCCGTTGTTGTACTTGCCGGGCGAGGTGAGCGTCCGGGCGCCGACCGCCAGGCGCAAGCTCCCGTCCGCGTTCATCGACAGGTTGCGGTCGGAGGTGCCCGCGCCGGTCTTGGCGGTGTTGAACCCGAAGAGCTTGCCGCCCTTGACCGACCCCGTCTTGAACCACAGCTCGTAGGAGTAGGTCTGCGGAGCGGCGGCCGCGGTCGAGGTCAGCGCCGCCGTGCCGGAGGTGAAGGTGGTGGCGGTGCCCGCGTCACCGGCGATGGCTCCCGGCGTGTTGCGCAGCACGGTGCCGCTGGTGGCGCCCGCCCCGCCGAGGACGTTGGCGACGGCGGTGCCGCTGGTCTCGCCGAGCGACCAGTACCCGGTCGGCGTGTCGGCGACGACGGCCTGGCCGTACTTGCCCAGGGCCACCCCGCCGGTGACGGGCGCGGTCACCTTCGTCACCTCATTGCCCGTGCCGTCGCTGACCTTGACGGTGTAGGTGTAGGTGCCGATCGCCCCCGGCAGGTCGGTGACGGACAGATCCGGCAACGTCCAGAAGTTGGTCGCCT
>JBDIAG010000529.1:0-3791 GCA_039812305.1 Actinomycetales bacterium
TCCTGGGTCGGCCACGCCCGCGGGGCCAGGTAGAAGCCGCGCAGAGTCGCACGGGGAGAAGCCGACTCGAAGGAGGCATCGCCTTCGGGCGTGCCGTCGGCCTCGTCCAGACCGAGCAGTTCGACGAAGCGCGGGTTGGCCGCACCCGCGCCCGCCCCGGCGCCGTCGGGGAAGCACAGCTGCCCGTCGGCGTCCTTGGTGCCGCCGTAGCCGTACGGCGAGATCGGGCTCTGCAAGGTGGCCGAACGCACCCGGCCGGGACGATCGATGATCGCCTGCATGACGACCCCAGCGCCCATCGACCAGCCGAACAGGTCCACCTGCTCCAGACCGAGGGCGTCACAGGCCGCCCACACGTCGTCGGCGAAGTCGGCCAGGCCGCGGGTGGCGTCCACCGGCTTGGTCTCGGAGCCGCCGTACCCGCGCAGGTCGAGCGCGAGCGGCCGCAGCTCGGCCGGCAGATCGAGCATCAGCCGCTGGAAGAAGAGCCCGGACGAACAGTTGCCGTGCACGAAGACCAGCGGCCGGCCGGAGTCACCGTCCGCGGTGCGCTTCAGCACTCGCACGCGGAGCCGGTCGGTGTCGACGTCGACGGCCTCGATGCCGTCGAGGAGGTGTTCAGTCACAGATCGATCCCCTCGAGTAGGTCGGTGACCAGGGCCGCCACCGGCGACCGTTCCGACCTCGTGAGCGTAACGTGCGCGAACAGCGGGTGACCCTTGAGCTTCTCGATCACGGCGGCCACACCGTCGTGACGGCCGACCCGCAGATTGTCGCGCTGGGCCACGTCGTGAGTGAGCACCACCCGGGACGACTGCCCGATCCGGGACAGGACGGTGAGCAGCACGTTGCGCTCCAGCGACTGCGCCTCGTCCACCACCACGAAGGAGTCGTGCAGCGACCGGCCGCGGATGTGCGTCAGCGGGAGCACCTCCAGCAGGCCGCGGTCGATCACCTCCTCGACCACCTCCTGTGAGACCAGCGCCCCGAGCGTGTCGAAGACCGCTTGCGCCCAGGGGTTCATCTTCTCCGACTCGCTGCCGGGCAGGTAGCCGAGCTCCTGCCCGCCGACCGCGTACAACGGGCGGAACACGATGACCTTGCGGTGCTGGCGGCGCTCCATCACGGCCTCCAGGCCGGCGCACAGCGCGAGCGCGGACTTGCCGGTGCCGGCCCGGCCGCCGAGCGAGACGATGCCGATCTCGGGGTCGAGCAGTAGATCGACGGCGATCCGCTGCTCGGCGCTGCGGCCGTGGACGCCGAAGACGTCCCGGTCACCGCGCACCAGCCGGACGCGCTTGTCCGGACCGAGCCGGCCGAGCGCCGAACCGCGCTGGGAGAGCAGCACCAGACCGGTGTGACAGGGCAGGTCGGCGGCCTCCGGCAGATCCAGCACGTGCTCCTCGTAGAGCCGGTCGATCTGGGCCGGGTCGATGGTCAGCTCGCGCAGACCCGTCCACCCGGATTCGACCACTTGCTCGGCGCGGTACTCCTCCACGCCCAGGCCGACCGCCGACGCCTTCACCCGCATCGGCAGGTCCTTGCTGACCACCGTGACGTCACGTCCCTCGCCGGCCAGATTGCGGGCCACGGCGAGGATCCGGCTGTCGTTGTCTCCCATTCGGAAGCCCGCTGGCAGCACGGTCGAATCAATGGGCTTCCGGGCCGAAGGCCCCGCCGACGGGCCCGAAGGCCCCGCCGGACTCCCCGGCCAGGGAGAATCCGTGTGGTTGAGTTCCACCCGCAAGGTCCCGCCGTGGTCGCCGATCGGCAGTGGGGCGTCCAGCCGGCCGTGTTCGACTCTCAGATCGTCGAGCAGTCGCAGGGCGGTGCGCGCGAAGTAGCCGAGCTCAGGGTGGTGGCGTTTGGCCTCCAGTTCGGAGATGACGACGAGCGGCAGCACGACCTCGTGCTCGGCGAACCGCCGGATCGCGTGCGGATCGGAGAGCAGCACGGAGGTATCCAGGACGAACGTCCGCTGGGCCTGCGGGATCTGGGTGTGGGACTTGGTGGACTCGGGCACGACGCTCCCTGCCGGATGACACGGCACCCGGACTTGGTCGGGTAGTCACCTACGGGCCTGGCGGGCGCCAGGCCCTGTCTCGAAACTAACCGGGGCCGGCGCCGGTGGACGGCAACCACGCCGTGACGAATCCGTGTCCTGCGGATGATCCGCGGCGGCATTCCGCTCACGTCGGCGCAAGCCGGTCAGCGGACGACCCCGGTCAGCGCCGGCCGACGAGATCCCGGCCGATGATCTCGCGCATGATCTCGTTCGTGCCTCCGTAGATCCGCTGCACCCGGGCGTCCGCGTAGGCCTGGGCGATCGGGAACTCCCGCATGAACCCGTAGCCGCCGAAGAGCTGCAGACACCGGTCCAGCACCCGGCCCTGCATCTCCGAGGCCGCGTACTTCGCCTTGGCCGCGTCGACCGCGCTGAGTTCGCCGTCGTTGAGCGCGAGGATGCACTGGTCGATGTAGGCACGATGCACCTCCAGTTCGCAGGTGACCTCGGCGAGTTCGAACCGGGTGTGCTGGAAGTCGGCGATCGGCTTGCCGAAGGCCGTGCGGTCCTGGGTGTAGGCGAGAGTCCACTCGATCGCGGCCTGGGCACTTGCCACGCCCTGCGCGGCGATGCTGAGCCGCTCGGTCGGCAGGTGCCGCATCAACTGCCGGAAGCCGCCGCCGACCGTCCCGAGCAGGTTCTCCTCCGGCACGAACACGTCCACGAAGGAGAGCTCGGCGGTGTCCTGCGCGACCAGCCCGATCTTCTCCAGGTGACGGCCGCGGGTGAATCCGTCCATCCCGGTCTCGATCACCAGCAGGGTGAACGCGTCCGTGCCGCCGGTGGAGTCGGTGCGCACGACGGTGACCACGCCGTCCGCCTGCATGCCGCTGGAGATGAAGGTCTTCGCGCCGTTGACGATCCAGCCGCCCTCCACCTTGCGGGCCGTGGTGCGGATTCCCTTGAGATCGCTGCCGGCACCGGGTTCGGTCATCCCGATCGCCATGATGTACTCCCCGGACGCCATCGCGGGCAGCCATCGCCGCTTCTGCTCCTCGGTGCCCAAGCCGACGACGTAGGGCGCGAGCACGTCGTCCTGCAGGCCGAAGCTCAGGGACAGGGCCGCGGTGCCGGCCCGGGCCAGCTCCTCGCAGACCACCATGCGGTAGCGGTAGTCCTCGATGCCCGCGCCGCCGTACTCCGCCGGGACCGTCAGCCCCAGCAGGCCCTGCTTGCCGGCCGCCAGCCAGACCTCCCGCCCGGTGCAGCGGTCGGCATCCCAGCGCCGCAGGTTGGGCGTCACCTCGCGGGCGACGAACTCCTTGACGACCTGCCGGAAATCCTCGTGATCGGCGGTGAACAAGGTGCGTCTCATTATTCGAGAATAGCCCGGGCCCACCGGGCTCACCGGGCCCGAGCAGCCACGTGTTCTCGCGTTGACCGGGTGCCACCGGCGATGACCGGTTGTCGGTCGAGCGGCCAGCGATCGTCGGCCAGTCGGCACATAGTCCGGCCGGTCGGCACATGAACGGTCAGGCGACGGCCGGGCCGGTCGCCGGTGGCGCGGGCGAACCTGGGTTGGTCAGCCGCCGTAGCGGCGATTGCGCCCGGCGTAGTCGCGCAGGGCCCGCAGGAAGTCGATCCGCCGGAAGTCCGGCCAGAAGGCCTCGCAGAAGTAGAACTCGGAATGCGCGCTCTGCCACATCAGGAAACCGGACAGGCGCTGCTCGCCCGAGGTGCGGATCACCAGGTCCGGATCCGGTTGGCCCTTGGTGTAGAGGTGGGC
>JBDIAG010000530.1:0-3788 GCA_039812305.1 Actinomycetales bacterium
CGGGGAAGATCACCACCGCGTCGGGCTACCTCAGCCACCGGTTCACCGGGGAGTTCACCGACACGGCGGCCAATTACCAAGGCTGGTGGCCGATCGACCAGGACAGCTGGCGGTGGAGCACCGACCCCGCGGCGTACGAACGGACCGGCATCCCGAAGGATCGCTTGGTCGATCTCGTCGATCCGGGCCAGTTGCTCGGTCGCGTCACCCCGGCGGCCGCTGCGGCAACGGGCCTGCCGGTCGGCATCGGCGTGTACGCCACCGCCAACGACAAGGCCGTCGAGGCGCTCGGTGCGGGCGTGGTGGCACCCGGTCGGATGGTCCTGTCGCTGGGCACGTACATCGCGGCGATGGCCGTGGCCGCCCAGCTGCCCTGCCGGGGCACCGCCGAGGGCCGGGTGTGGTCGAACTTCGGCTGCGTCCCCGGGGTCCACCTGCACGAGAGCGAAGGCATCCGCCGCGGAATGTGGACGGTGACCTGGCTGCGTGATCTGGTCGACATCGACTTAGCCACTCTGGAGCGCGAGGCCGCGACGGTGGGGCCCGGGAGCGCCGGCCTGCTGACGGTGCTCGATTGGCTGGCTCCCGGCGAGCACCCGCACCGCCGCGGCACGATCCTCGGGCTCACCGCCGAGCACACTCGCGGCCACCTGTATCGCAGTGTGCTGGAAGGCATCTGCCTGACGATGGCGGACCACGCGGAGACGCTGGCCGATGTCGCCGGCCCCGCTGACGACGGCCTCGTCGTCACCGGCGGCGGATCCCGCTCCGACCTCATGATGCAGATCGCGGCCGACTGCTTCCACCGGCCGGCCACCCGGATGCGGGTGGCCGACGCCGCCGGCCTGGGCGCGGCCATCTGCGCATGCGTGGGAGCGGGACTGCATGACGGGTTCGAGACCGCGGCGGAGGCGATGGCCCGTCCGGCCCGGACGTTCGCACCGTCGGCCGACGCGGCCATCTACCAGGGCGAGCGGTCTCGCCACCGCCGGGCGCGCGAACAGCTGGATCGCGTGTATCGGGAGCTGTGACCCGCCCTGCCTGGCCCGGTCATCGACCCGGAGCTGTTCGCCCGGGCCGTTCGCCCGAGGCCGTTCGCGCGACGCCGTTCGCGGGCCGTCCGCGCGCCGTTCGTACGAAGCCGTCCACACGGGCCGTCCGCACGAAGCCGTCCGCGGGGGCTATCGATATCGGGCACGGCACGGGCGCGCCGTCACGGGCGCGTGCGGAACACGGATCAGGACGCCCGTCGTCCTTGGAAGACCTGCAACCAGGACAGCACCACGCCCAGCAGCAGGGCCCCGCCGGTCAGACCGGTGAGGAACGCGCGGGCTCCCGGGTCGGGCATGAACGATCCGACCAGCAGCAACAGGGCGCCGCCGGCCACGGCGACGAACCAGGCCGCGGTGAGCACGGAGCGGCGCAGCACCCGCCAGATCACCCGGCGCAGATGACCGCCGACCGCGACGATCGTCCGGCGCGTCCACCAGGCGAGGCCGGCCAGCGCGGCCAGCGCGATGGCGATGCTGGGCCACCACAGACCGTGGTGTTCGTTGCCCGCGGCGACCGCCACCCGGCTGAAGAACCAGAAGCCCCATAGCGCCCAGTGCGAGTTGCGCAGCCATCGCAGGATCACCGCGCGAAACGCGATCGTCGTCTCCGGCGCATTCGGGTCCGCCGCCGCGGCCTGGCCGAGATCCTGGGCGGCGGCGACCATCTGGCCCTTGCCCAGGCGCACGATGCCGAGGTTGTGCTGCGCGGTGTGGTTGGTCGGGTCGAGCCGGAGCGCCTCGGTGAGCGCCTGCTCGGCCACGTACCGGTTGCCGGCGCGCAGCGCCACCAGACCCATCGTCGCGTGCGTGTTCGTCTCGAGCGGAGCGAGTTCGACCGCCCGGTTCGCCGCCTCCCACGCGGTCTGGCGGTGGCGTTTCATGGTGCTGGCCGCCTCGGCGACCTGGGAGTGCGCGACCCACGCCTGCGGGGCCGCCCGGGACGCCTCGACCGCGGCCGACAACGCCTCCTCGTTCCGCTTCAGGGCGAGCAGCGCGATCGAGGCGAACAGATGGCCTCGCGCGGTCGCCGGCTCGACCCGGACGACGGCCATCGCGGCGTCGAGCGCCTCCCGATACTCGTTCAGCCCGAGGTGTGCCCGGGCCTTCGCCGCCCACAGTTCGACGTCGTGCGGATCGGTCGCCTGCAAGGTCGACAGTTGCGCGAGCGCATCCCGGTAGCGGCCTGAGTCGAGCAGGAACTCGATTCGGACCATCTCCTGCGGCACCGTCATGCCTCAATCATGCCCGGCCGTCGAGAAGCACCAGTGGGTCATCTGCCTCACCCGTGAGGGGAATTGCCCACGGCCGGACCTCAACACCAGATCAGGTCGTCGTCGCCACCGACCATTTCGGCGCAGGTCGGACAGTAGGGACGCAGCTCCGTGCGCGAACCGCACAGCTCATGCACGTGAACGGGGCGCAACCCCTCCCGTTCCGCCCCCCAGGCCGCGAGGGCCAGGATCGCCGCCCCCAGGGCACGACCGGTCTCGGTCATCGCGTACCGCATCCGCACCGGCCGATGCTCGTAAGGTTCGGCGCTGATCAGACCCTGTTGCTGCAAGGCCCGCAGACGGGCGGTGAGGATGTTGGACGCGATCCCGCTGACGCTCTCGCGAAGCTCGCCGAAGGTGGCCTCGCCCCCGAGCAGGGCCCCGACCACCTGCAGGCTCCACCGATCCCCCACCTGGCGGACGGCGGCGTCGAGGGCCGCGAGATCGGTGACTCGCGCCCGACCCGGCGGCGGGCCGGGGCGGGGCGAGACCGCGCGAGGCGAGACCGGGCGAGGCGGGACGGCGGTGGCTGTCGGCTCCGTGCGCACCGTCCCAGACTAGCGCCGAGTAGTCAGTTGCAAATTGCAATTCACCTGCCTACGGTGAGTTCATGAGCGCTCTCACCGAACTCTCCGACATCCTCCGCCAGCTGAGTCAGCACACCGATCCGGCGGTGGTGAGCATCGGCCGCCACGGGCGCGGCACCGGATTCGTCATCGCCGCCGGCAAGGTGCTCACCAACGCGCACAACCTGCGCGACCGCACCACCTCGGTCACCTTCGCCGACGGCCGGGCCGAGCAGGGCCGGGTCGCCGGCGGCGATCTGGGCGGCGATCTGGTCGTCCTGGACGTCGACACCGGCGACGCTGCGCCCCTGGCGTTCGCCGACGACGAGACCGCCCCCGGCGACTTCGTCTTCACCGTCGCGGCCGGCCGCGGTCACCATCGCACCACCTGGGGACAGGTCACCGCGGTCCGCCAGCGCTTCCACGGCCCGCGCGGGCGGACGATCGAGGGCGCCTTCGAGCACACCGCACCGGCCGCTCCGGGCTCCTCGGGTTCCCCGGTCCTCGACGGCCAGGGGCACCTCCTCGGCATCAACACCCACCGGCCCGCTGCCGGCTTCTACCTGGCCCGTCCCGCGGAGCAGACCCTGCGCGACCGCATCGCCCGGATGACCGCCGGCGAGCGCTTCGAGGCGGTCCGCCTGGGCGTGGCCCTGGCGCCGTCCGAGGTGGCCCAGCGACTGCGCAAGTCGGTCGGCCTGCCGGAACGCTCCGGCCTCCTGGTCCGCGGCGTCGAGGACGACAGTCCCGCGGCTCACGCGGGCGTGGCCGAGGGCGACCTTCTGGTGCGGGCCGGCGACCGCGAGCTGACCCGCCCGGCCGACCTCTTCGAGGTACTGTCCACGCTCACTCCGCCCAGCGAACTGGAGCTCGGCGTGGTCCGCGGCAACGACGACCTC
>JBDIAG010000531.1:0-3781 GCA_039812305.1 Actinomycetales bacterium
ACCGCCCGGCGCCGGCGAACCGCCTCCCGCAGTCGGCCCGCGGACGGCAGCGTCGAACTGGCGGCCGCATTGGTGACCTCGTCCACCCAGCCCTCGATCAGCGCCAGCATCGTCTCCAGCCGGGTCAGTGCCGCCTGCTGGGTAGGCGTCCGCTGCGGCTCGAACATCCCGGACGACATCGCCTCGCGCAGCGCCTCCGGGTTGCTCGGGTCGACCGAGCGCACCGCCTCGGTCATCGCGTCGGTGTCGATCGTGATGCCGCGGGCGAACTCGGTGACCAGGGAGAGCACGTGCGCCCGCAACCACGGGGCGTGGCCGAACAGCCGTGCGTAGGCGGACTCCCGCAGCGCCACGTACAGCCGCACCTCCTCGGGGGGCACTTCCAGGCCCTCGCCGAAGCGGTCGATATTCGTCGGCAGCAACGCGATCGTGCCCTGGGCGGTCAGCGGGATGCCGATGTCGTGCGCGCTGACCACTTCGCGGGAGAGGGTGCCGACGGCGGTGCCGACCTGGGCGCCGAAGACCGCCGCGCCCATCCTGCGCATCATCCCGACCGCCTGCTCGGCCATCGTCCGCATCTGTTCGGGCAGCTGCTCGGCCATCGCCGCGGACAGCGACTGCGCCACCTGCTCGGCGACCGGCTGGCAGAGCGGACGCCAGGTGGGCAGCGACGCCTCCACCCACTCGGCGCGGGACCAGACCCGTTCGTCGGTGGAGGACGCGGGCAACGTGGTGACCCCGTTCAGCCACACGTCGGCCACCCGCAACGCGTCCAGGCACTGCTGGCGGGCGGTCGCGGAGACCGAGGAGTCGCTGGTGCCCTCGTCGTCCGGCGCGGCGGCGGCCTTGCGGGCCGCGTCCTGGGCGAGCGACCAGCGGACCGGGCCCTCGTCCGGCCCGGACATCATCGCCCTCATCTGCTCCATCGCCTGCTGGATCATGGCCGGCGGAACGTTCATCCCGAGCGTGCTGGCCAGCTCCGACTGGATCTTGGCCACGTCGTCGGGGGAGAGCTGGCCGGACGCGAGCCGGCGCATGAGCTCCTCCAGCTGCTCCGGGGTCGGCTCGTCGGGCTGCTGACTCATGATGCTCCTCGGCAGAGATGGCGGCGGCCACCTCGACGGTAGTGGATGATTGGGAGGCGGATCGACGAGCCGGGCCGTGCCGCGTCGGTGCGCCCCGGCCTCGACCGCCCATCGGTGGCTGACAACGGATTCAATGGCTTAACAGCTGGGAGGTTGCGTGGGTTCCGTCATTCGGGGGCGCACCCTGCTCGATGGCCGCACCCAGGCATTCATCGTCTCAGGCGTGCTCGCGGTACTCCTGGTCAGCATAGTCTCGATGCTCCCGTTGCCCTACGCCCTGATGAGCCCCGGCCCGGTCCGCGACGTCCTGTCCGGGACGGGCAAGGACCAGCTGATCCAGATCAAGGGGCACCAGACCTACCCGACCGAGGGGACGCTGGATCTGCTGACCGTGCGCGTCAACGGCGGGCCCGGCGCGGCCTCGACCATCTGGGGCGTGCTGGACGCGTGGATCGATCCCGACACCGACGTGCGCCCGGTGACCGAGGTCTACCCGCCGGAGCAGACCCGCGAAGAGGCGGACGAGATCAACGCCGCCGACATGGCCGATTCGCAGGCCACGGCGACCGCCGCCGCCCTGAAGGAGCTCGACATCCCGGTGCAGGAGTCGGTGAGCGTCAAGAGCGTCTCCTCGCCGTCCCACGCCTTGGGCAAGCTCGAGACCGGGGACAAGCTGATCAGTGTGGACGGCGTCACCACCACCGGGCAGCACCAGTTGCGCGAGCAGCTGGACGGCATGCCCGCCGGGCAGGAGGTCACCGTCGTGGTGGAGCGGGACGGCACGCAGGTGACCCAGCGGTTCGCGACCATGGCCGTCACCGAGGACGGCAAGCAGCGGACCGTGCTGGGATTCGTGCCCCGTCAGCGGTTCGAGTTTCCCTTTGAGGTGCAGATCAAGATCGACAACATCGGCGGGCCGAGCGCGGGCATGATGTTCTCCCTCGGCATCATCGACAAGCTCACGCCGGGGGCGTTGACCGGGGGGAAGCGGATCGCCGGCACCGGTACGGTCACCTCCGAGGGCGAGGTGGGCGCGATCGGCGGCATCCCCCAGAAGCTCGTCGGCGCCAAACGGGCCGGAGCCGAGTGGTTCCTGGCCCCGGCCGGCAACTGCAACGATCTGGCCGGCCGGATCCCGTCCGGGCTGCGGGTGGTGCGGGTGGCCACGCTGGCCGAGGCGAAATCGGCGGTGGAGACGATCGCCGGCGGCGATCAGCAGGCGATCGAGAGCCTGCCCGGCTGCCAGGCGGGCTGAGGGCAGCCCCGCGGGCACGTGGGCACGTTCTGAGGCGCGTGCCGATCAGCCACTTGTGCGCACGTCGACCAGGTAGGTGTCGAGCAGCCGGCTACCGCTGGCTGCTCGGCCGACAACCGGCCAACGCGCAAGTACTTGGACGATCGAGGAGCGCTAGTCGAGCGTGGTCCGCAGCGCGTGGATGAGGCCGGGAGCCAGGTCCGGGCCGACGCCGACGCTGGTGTCGGCGTCGTTGTCGCGGCTCCGGACGGCACAGCAGCTCTCGCCGTCGCGCAACACGCCGACCGCCAGTCGCACGTCTTGACGCTGCGGATGGTCGAGCAGTGTCGTCAGCGCCTGCTCCGGATCGTCCGGCAGGTCGCGTTCCGCCTCCGGCGGGACGACGAAGCGCTCCAGGACGACCGCGGCGCCGGCGACCGCCGGCGGCCAGCTGACCTGCGCCAGCACGTCCTCGACCGTGTCGCCCGCCGGCAGGCCCTCCTGCTCGACGGACGTGATCGAGGACGGATCCAGCTCGGCCTCGGCGACCAGGTCCGCGGGGAGCTGGCCGCGCAGGCCGGGGTCGGCCGCCATCGCCTCGGCCACCCGGATCAGCGCGAACAGCCGCAGCGGCCCGTCCCATCCGCTGCGGGCCACATGCCGCTCGAGTTCCAGCACGGCTCGCGTCAGTGGACCGATTTCGGGCGAATCCGGGGAGCGCATGTGGGGATCGTGCCATGTCATGCGAAGGTAGGGGGTACATCCAGCCCGAGACCTCCCGGAGTAACCCGAGATGACCTTCGCTGACCCCCCTGCCGACGCGCCGCCTCCCCGGCCGCGACGGGTGCGCCAACCCAGGCCGTCCTCCGGCCGGCGGCGTTCCCCGCTGGCCACCACCCTGGTGATCCTCGGAGCGCTGGTGGCGTTGCTGCTGCTGTTCTCCCAGATCTGGACGGAGATCGTCTGGTTCGACCAGCTGAACTTCCGCCAGGTGTGGGTGACCCGCCTCGGCTGGCAGCTCGGGCTGTTCTTCGCCGGCGGGCTGCTGATGGCGGCGCCCCTGGCGGTCAGCCTCATCATCGGCTACCGCAGCCGGCCGGTGTACGCCTCCTCGATGGAGGAGCTGATGAGCCCGCTGGAGCGGTACCGCAGCAGTGTGGAGCCGTTGAAGCGGCTGTTCGTCATCGGCCTGCCACTGCTGGTCGGTCTGTTCGCCGGTCTCACCGCGTCGCAGCAGTGGAGCACCTGGCTGATGTTCCTCAACCGGCAGTCTTTCCCGGGGCACGCGGATCCGGAGTTCGGATACAACGCCGGGTTCTACGTCTTCACCCTGCCGTTCCTGCAGTTCCTCACCGGCTTCCCGCTGGCCACCTTCGCCATCGCCCTGCTGGCCGGGGCGGTCACCCAGTACATCTACGGCGGCCTGCGCATCTCCGGTCCGCCGCCGCGGGTGACCAAGGCG
>JBDIAG010000532.1:0-3755 GCA_039812305.1 Actinomycetales bacterium
CGCTCGTGACCAATCCCAAGGTGCTGCTCCTGGACGAACCGACCGAAGGCATCCAGCCGTCCATCATCAAGGACATCGCCAAGGCGCTCAACGAGATCCGCAAGCTGCGCGAGATCACGATCGTCGTCTCCGAGCAGGTGCTGTCCTTCGCCCTGGACGTGGCGGACCGGCTGTTCGTGATCGAAGGGGGACGGCTCGTACACGAGGCGGTGCCCGCTGGTGACCACCCGACGCAGGATGTCCAGGTCCTCGCCGCCGTGGGCGGGGGTGCCCGCCCCGAGGTCCGTCGCGAACCAGCCGATGTCGTCCAAGGCGCTCCGGCGCAGGGCGACGTTCGCGCCCGAGCCGAATCGTCCGGCGTCATAGGGGTACAAAGGCGTGTCCCGGCGATTCTCGGCCACGTCGTACACCTGGGTCACGTAGCCCTTGTTGTAACCCCCGTACTGTTCGAGCCAGCCCTGCGCGGGGGTCTCCAGCTCGGCCGGGATGATGGCGCCGGTGACGCAGGCGACCTGCTCGTCCGCGGCGAAGGTGGAGCCGATCGCGAACAGCCAGGCCGGATCGACGATGACATCGTCGTCGGTGAAGACGATCACCTCGCCGGTGGCATGCTCGATACCGCAGTTGCGGGCGAAGGACAGCCCCTTGCGAGGTTCGTGGACGTACTGCACGCGGGGGTCGCTGACACTCTCCCGCAGTCGTCTCTCCAGATCGGTCGGCCCCTGGGCGTTGTCGACCACGACGATGTCGAAGGACGGATAGTCGCTGCGCAGGATGTGGCGAACCGTGCGGATACAGGCGGCGCTGTTGTCGACGGTCGCCAGCGCCACGGTGATCGAGGGGGCGTCGGGGCCGATCCGGTCCAGCGGCAGGGCGCAGTCGGTACCGAGTCCGTCGAGACCGTCGGGGGACTCGGGCATGGTCAGGTCGTCGGCGGCCAGATGGGCCTCGATCTCGTCGCGCAGGTGCGACCAGGCGTAGTCGCGGGCCTTGGCCAACACGTCGATGTCGTCCACCAATTCGCAGACCAGGTCGCCGATCGGGTGTCCGTGAAGGCGGATGATCGTGTGCAGCATCCGCGGATGGGGCACCGCCATCGGGCCCGGGGCGGTCTCGACCCCGGAGATGATGTCGATCGAGTTGACGGCCGCCCGCTGGAATTGCGCGGCCCGGGTCATGTCAGTCCGGTCCCGGGCCGTCCTCGCACGATCGCCTTCAGCCTGCGGTAGGCCCGCGATCCCCGCGTCGCGACCCCGTCGCCCGAGGTGGCCATCGGTGCGTTCTGCCAGTCGAGCCAGTCGCGGACGTCGTCGACGCCCAGATCGCTGCGGTACTCCAGCCGAGCCAGCCGCATCGGGTCGTCGCCGGTGTGCGAGAACATGTTGCGGACCGCGGCCGCGGAGTCGAACTGCGTCTCGCGGGCCAGGCGCCGCACCAGGGCGGAGTTGTAGCCCTCCGGATAGGCGAGGCTGCGAACGGGCTGGCCGAGGGCGTCCTCGATCAGCGACTTCGAACGCAGCAGCTCGTACAGCAGGCCCGGCGCGTCCAGGGTGTCCAGCTGGAAGTGACCGTGGCTGTTGGTGCCCACCTCGATGCCCTCGGCGGCGATGTCGGGTACGTCGCCCCAGGAGAGGAACCGCTCATGCGGCTTGGCCACCGGCTCCGCGGTGCCGCCTTCGAGCCATCCGCTGGTCAGGTACAGGGTCGCGGTCAGCGACCGCTGGCGGAGGATCGGCAGGGCGTGCTCGAGGAAGCTCGCATAGCCGTCGTCGAAGGTCACCAGGGCGACGTTGCGATCGGCAAAGTCGCGCTTTCCGGCGAACTCGGCCGTGCCGATGAACTGCGAGACCGTCAGGCATTCGTATCCGCGTTCCACCAGCGCATCCATGTGAGCGGCGAAATCGTCCGGAGTGACCGTGAAAGGTGCCATGCGATGCGAGCCGTTCCGGGTCACGCCGCGATACAACAGGATCGGGACCGGCTTGCGGTCGTTCTCCGGCGGGATGAGGGGGGATTCGAACGTCTGCAGCGGGCCGGCGGCGTGACCGAGGAGATGGGCGGCGGCGGCCACGTCCTCGCGGCCGGCGGTGGCCGCCGCTCGGACCGAAGCCTTCGGGTGAGACAAGGTGGGTCTCCAACAGGTGCGCGGTGGGTCAGTCGTGGAGCCCAACGGCCAGCGGTGGAGGAAGGAGGGGTGGAACCGGCAAGCGACGGTGCGCTCTCTCCGGCTCCCTCCCCGTGGATGGCAGTCGTGCTTCGCCGATTATCACCCACGGCGACGCGAAAGAAGAGGCTCGTGTGCGGTGACGGTGGTGTGATTTACACCGAATTCTTCGCCCGCTCATCGGGAAAACGGTCAGGCAGCCACGGTGGCGCGAATGCGGGCTCGGCGGGTGTTGATCGCAGTCATCAATTGCACGGCCCCGTAGGGTGCCGGCAAATCAGCATGAATCAGCCGAACGTCAGAATCCACCTGCCATGGGTTATACAGATCATCCGTTACTAAGAGGACGGTGAAGTCACCCAGATTGAATGCGTCGACCGTGTCATTGACGTCGGAGCGACTGGCCTGCCCGGTGAGCACGGCCGAGCCCAGCTCCGCGATCAGCAGCTTCTCGGCCAGCATGCCCGCCTGCTCGGCGGTTCGGCAGCACACCACGATCCGGCCGCCGTCACGTTCGGCGTGACGGGCGGCGTCGACGATCTCCTCGGGCAGATGGATGATCAGCTCCGTGGAGACGGTCGGAGAGGTCGTTCCGACGACGGTGAGGTCACTGGTCATGGTGATCGGCACGGCTGCCCCCTTCGTTCGAGTGCCATTCTGCTGCGCCGTTGCACAGGGTCACCAATTCGGGAGGCACTTTCCCTCAGGCGGGGGATCGGACACCGCCGGCGATCCGATCGGTTCGCCTGATCGGTCTATGGACCGGCCTGCGGCCAAACGCTCAGGTAAATCCCGAAACGGCCAGATATCGCCGAATCTGCCGAGGGTCTATGGCCGCAATGAAGCCGACGGGTGACCCAGGATCTGCTCGCACAGAGCGAGCAGACGGCGGCGCAACGGTTCGGCACGGTCACTGAGTTCGCGCTGCCGCCGCACGTAGTCGGCCCGTCCGGCCGGCGTCTCGATGCGGACGGGTTCGTAGCCGAGGTCGGCCAGATCGTAGGGGGAGGCCCGCATGTCCAGGACGCGCACGTCGCGGGCCAGGTCGAAGCAGGCGAGCAGCAGGTCCCCCGGAGTCGCCGGGCCCAGGCTGTAGGCGTGCTTGTAGAGATCCATCGTGGCGTGCAGGCAGCCGGGCTGTTCGAGGGACGGCGCGGACGCCCGGGTGGGCTGGAGGCTGTTGAGCGGACGGGCGGGCTCGGTGAAGAACCGGAAGGCGTCGAAGTGGGTGCAGGTGATCCGGTGCGACTCGACGACGGCGTCGGTGCCGGCCGGCCCGAGTCGGAGCGGATAGTCCTCATGACGCTGGGCGCCCTCGGGCAACCGGTACACCATCGCCCACTCGTGCAGCCCGAAGCAGCCGAACGACGCTTTGCGAGAGAGCGTTCCGGCCAGTGTGTCGCGAATCAGTCGGACCGCGGGACCGCGGTCGGCGCGCAGCGCCGCGAGATCGACCTCGACAGCCGCGTCGCCGCTGCCCGGGCGTGTGCGGTACCACCGCCAGGTGGAGCGTTCGGCGGCATCGTCCAGACGCAGCCCCGGCCCCGGGTGCCAGCGCCGCAGTGCGGCCGGACGCAGCCGGTAGTCGGTG
>JBDIAG010000533.1:0-3743 GCA_039812305.1 Actinomycetales bacterium
CGATGGGGAAGAACAGGATGAGCAGGATCCACGCCCAGCGCGGCAGGTTCCGGATCCGCAGAGTGTCCGTCTGAATGCAGTCAATAAGGCAATACACGACGAGCGCAATCTCAACGATGATCGGTATCCACCGAATCATGACCCTCTCCTGACCGAGTTGTCTGTGCGCCTGTCCGTCACATTCAACGGTACGTCGTCCCGCCAGGTTCCACACCCCCGGCCCCGGGCCCACTTCCGCGGTGTGGCTGCCGGGGCGGGACCGACCCGGACGATAGCGTTTGCCCGTGCCTCCCACGCCACGCTACGACGACGACCTTCGCCTTGCCCACGTCATCGCCGATCACGTCGACGACCTCACGATGTCCCGGTTCAAGGCGCAGGATCTTCACGTCGAGGCCAAGCCGGATCTCACCCCGGTCACCGACGCCGACCGGGGCGCCGAGGAGCTCGCCCGGTCCGTCCTCTCCCGCGCACGCCCGCGCGATGCCGTGCTCGGCGAGGAGTTCGGAACCACCGGTCACGGTCCGCGGCAGTGGGTGCTCGACCCGATCGACGGGACCAAGAACTTCGTCCGCGGCGTACCGGTCTGGGCCACCCTCGTCGCACTCCTCGATCACGGCCAGCCGGTCGTCGGCCTGGTCTCGGCCCCGGCCCTGAACCGGCGCTGGTGGGCGGCCATCGGCACCGGCGCCTGGACGGGTCGCTCGCTGGCCTCGGCCAGTCGCCTCACCGTGTCCCGGGTCCGCCGGCTGACGGACGCCTCGCTGTCCTACGCAGATCTCGCCGGCTGGCAGGATCGTCCGGCCGGCGTCGGCTCGCTTCTGCAGCTGATGGACGCCTGCTGGCGCACCCGGGCCTATGGCGACTTCTGGTCCTACATGCTCCTGGCCGAGGGCGCCGTCGACGTCGCCTGCGAGCCGGAGCTGGAGCTCTACGACCTGGCGGCTCTCATTCCCATCGTGCGGGAGGCCGGCGGCCGCTTCACCAACTTCGACGGCGGCGAGACCGCCGAGCGCGGCAGCGTGCTGGCCACCAACGGGCTGCTCCACGACGAGGCGATGGAGATCCTCAACGCACCCCCGCCGGGTTCCGCACCGACTCCTTAGGGTGCGCCGGGACATAAACGGTGCAGTGTCGGTTTCTGGGCGGGATGCGTGACAAGGCGGAGGTCCGCCCTCGTAGCGGAGCTACGTGGGCGTGGCCGACAACGCCATCACGCGCCCGATCCAGGAAGCGACACGCAGCGTTTATCTCCCAGCGGCCCTTAGGGTCACGATCTAACCCGGGGTCACGCTGGCGACGGTCCCATCTCCCGAATAGCCCAATTTTCCCAGCCCTCCTTCCCTGGCGCGCCGAAATGAGTAGCCTCGACCGCAATGAGCCCGGCAAGGGGACCGCGGCCTCACAGGGGGAGATCATGAAACGACTCGGCAGCCTGCTCACCGCCGCCACCGTGCTGGCATCGATCGTCATCGGAACCGGGCCCGCGCAGGCGGTGAGCGACCGGTTGACCGCCGGCCAACGTCTGGGTGAGGGCTCCGGACTGGTCTCCCGCAGCGGCCAGCACCGTCTCTACGTGGGCTCGCTCACCTTCGACGAAGGCCTCACCATCACCGGGGACTCCTGCGACGAGGCCCTGCTGGCCGACGAGGTGGGCGGCAACGAGAACAACCTGTTGCAGATGCAGCCGGACGGCAATCTCGTCCTCTACACCGGCGGTCGGGCCACCTGGGCTTCGCGGACGGTCGGCAACCCCGGCGCCTTCGCCGTGCTGCAAGACGACCGCAACCTGGTGGTCTATGCCAAGAACGGCCGCGCCCTGTGGTCCAGCCGCACCACCTGCAACGTGCAGTACAACACCGACGCCCTCATCGGCGATCCGCAGAAGCGGGAGTTGCGGCCCGGTCACTACATGCAGAGCCCCGACCGCCGCTACAAGCTCGTGATGCAGAGCGACGGCAACCTCGTCCTCTACGGCCCGACCGGCCGCGCCACGTGGGCCAGCCGCACCGCGGGCAACGCCGGTGCGAGGTTCGTCCTGCAGCCGGACAACAACCTGGTCGTCTACTCCGCCACCGGGCGGCCGGTGTGGAACTCGGGAACCAGCAGGGGGAGCGCGTTCGACGGGGAGATCAGCGGGCTGGTCCTGCAGAACGACGGGAACCTCGTCCTCTACAAGATCGCCGGGTGGGACGAGAAGGTGGGCGTGCGGTGGCACACGAAGACCTCGGGGGTCCGCTGACGGGGGTGCGTGTGACGTACACCAACGCGTCGGGGAATTTCCGAGTGCCCCGGAGGGGTTAGGGTGGACTGACCCGGGAACTGGCCTGCGCCCGCCGACTGGTTCCACACACTGCCAGGAGACCACCCCACTGTGACCCGAGTAGTCGAAGATCTTGTCCGCGTCATCGTTCGCTTCGCCGGTGACTCCGGTGACGGCATGCAACTGACGGGTGACCGATTCACCCAGGAGACTGCCATCCTGGGCAATGATCTGTCCACGCTGCCGAACTTCCCGGCCGAGATCCGGGCGCCGCAGGGCACGCTTCCCGGGGTCAGTTCCTTCCAGGTCCACTTCGCGAACTACGACATCCTGACCCCGGGCGACCGGCCCGACGTGCTGGTCGCGATGAACCCGGCCGCCCTCAAGGCCAACCTCAAGGATCTGCCGGTGGGCGGAACCCTGATCGTGGACACCCACGACTTCACCAAGCGCAACCTGGCCAAGGTCGGCTACGCGACCAACCCGATCGAGGACGGATCGCTCGAGCGCTACGTCGTCCACGCCCTGGACATGACCGGGTTGACGGTCGCGGCGGTGGCCGACTTCGGGCTGACCCGCAAGGACGCCTCGCGCGCCAAGAACATGTTCGCCCTCGGCCTGGTCTCGTGGATGTTCGGCCGGCCGACGCAGGGCACGCTCGACTTCATCGGCACGAAGTTCGCGAAGAAGCCCGAGATCCGGGACGCGAACATCGCCGCCTTCAAGACCGGCTTCAACTACGGCGAGACCACCGAGTCCTTCGGCGTGCAGTACCAGATCAAGCCGGCCCAGGTGCCGGCCGGGCGCTACCGCAACATCACCGGCAATCTCGCGCTCTCCTACGGCATCGTCGCGGCCGGCAACTGCACCGGGCTGCCGATCTTCCTCGGCTCCTACCCGATCACTCCGGCCTCCGACATCCTGCACGAGCTGTCCAAGCACAAGAACTTCGGCGTCACCACCTTCCAGGCCGAGGACGAGATCGCCGGTGCCGGGGCGGCCCTCGGCGCGGCGCTCGGCGGACATCTCGCCTTCACCACCACCTCCGGGCCGGGCGTCGCGCTCAAGGCCGAGACGATCGGGCTGGCGGTCATGCTGGAGGTGCCGATGGTGATCGTGGACGTCCAGCGCGGCGGCCCGTCCACCGGCCTACCGACCAAGACCGAGCAGGCCGACCTGCTGCAGGCGATGTACGGACGCAATGGCGAGGCTCCGCTGCCGGTGATCGCTCCGCAGTCGCCCAGCGACTGCTTCGACGCCGCGATCGAGGCGGCCCGGATCGCGGTGACCTACCGCACGCCGGTCATGCTGCTCTCGGACGGGTACATCGCCAACGGCTCCGAGCCCTGGCGGATCCCGGACGTCGCCGACCTGCCCCACATCGACCCGCGGTTCGCGACCGGCCCCAACCACACCGACGAGAAGGGCGCGGAGGTCTTCCAGCCCTACCGGCGCGACCCCGACACACTGGCCCGGCCCT
>JBDIAG010000534.1:0-3738 GCA_039812305.1 Actinomycetales bacterium
TTCTACGAACAGTCGAAGACCGCGGCCAAGCTGCTGAACGACATCCCGGGCGTGAGCTGCGTGGAGCCGATGGGCGCGCTCTACTGCTTCCCGCGCCTCGACCCCGAGGTCTACCCGATCGAGGACGACGAGGCGTTCGTGATCGACCTGTTGCGGGCCAAGAAGATCCTGGTCACGCACGGCACCGGCTTCAACTGGTTCGAACCGGACCACTTCCGCCTGGTCACGCTGCCCGACGTCGAGGTGCTCACCGAGGCGATCGGCCGCATCGCCGACTTCCTCGCCACCAAGCGCGCCTGAGCCGCCCCCACACACAGATCGAGGGGTCACAACACGCCCTCACCGGACGGTTTCCCCGGCGTGTTGTGACCCCTCGACGTTGGGTGCGGCTAGCGGAGCTCGCTCAGCACCCGGTCGACGATGGAGGCGACCGAGAGGCCGTAGCGGTCGTGCAGGGTGCCCAGCGCCCCGGCGTCCAGGAACGCGTCCGGGAGACCGATCGGACAGACCGCGCTGCTCACTCCGGCGCGGACCATCGCGGCCGCGACCGTCTCGTACAGCCCGCCCACCACGGAGTGGTTCTCCAGGGTGAAGACCGCACGCGGAGTGTCGATCTCGGCGAGCACCGAGGCCGAGTCGAACGGCTTGAGCGTGGCGCAGTGGACGACCGCGACGTCGATCCTGTGCTTGGCCAGCTCGTCGGCGGCAAGCAGGGCCCGCATGGTCGCCAGCCCGGACGCGACGAACACGACGTCATTCCCGGGACGCACGACCCGCGCCTTGCCGAGTTCCAGCGTGTAGTCGTACCGGTCGAGGATCCGCGGAACCTTGCCCCGCAGCAGCCGGGTGTAGGTGGGCCCGGGAAGGGCCGCCAGCTGCGGCACCCCCTGCTCCAGGTCCACCGCGTCGGCGGGGTCGAAGATGGTGAGGTTCGGCATTCCGCGCAGGATCGCGACGTCCTCGGTGGCCTGGTGCGACGGGCCGTAGCCGGTCGTGAGGCCGGGCAGGGCCGCCAGCACGTTCACGTTGAGCGACGGCTCGGCGATGTCCAGGCAGAGGAAGTCGTAGGCCCGGCGCGTCGCGAAGACCGAGTAGGTGGACGCGAACGGCACCAGCCCCACCTCCGCCATGCCGGCCGCGGCGCCGAGCATCAGCTGCTCGGCCATGCCCATCTCGAAGTACCGGTCCGGGTGCTTATCGGCGAAGACGTGCAGGTCGGTGTACTTGCCGAGGTCGGCGGTCAGGCCGACCACCAGCTGGTCGGCGTCGGCCAGCGCGGCCAGGGCGTGCCCGACCGGTGCGGAGGTGGTGGGCAGCCCCGGATCGGCGATCGAGGCGCTCATCGCCGCCGACCGCTGGGGAGCGTTGGTGGTGGTCATCGACGATTCTCCTCGGCGTCGTCCTCGACAGGGGATTGGCTGCTCGCGGCCGCGGAAGCGCTCTCGTACCCCGCCGTGAGCTGCTGCTTGCACACCGGCCATTCCTCCGGCGCGATCCGCATGAAGTGCAGTTTCTCGCGTGACTCCAGCATCGGGACGCCCTTCCCGACCACGGTGTCGCACAGGATGACGTGCGGCCGGCCGGTCGCCGAGGCGTCCCGGGAGGCGGCGTCGAAGGCGGCCAGCAACGCGGCCGGGTCGTTGCCGTCCACACGCTGGGTGTGCCAGCCGAACGACTCCCAACGCTCCTGCAGCGCAGGCAGTTCCAGCACGTGGGCGGTCGGCCCGTCCGCCTGGAGGCCGTTCAGGTCGACCATCGCGATCAGATTGCCGAGCTGCCAGTGGGCCGCGCCCATCGCCGCCTCCCAGGTCGAGCCCTCGTTCAGCTCGCCGTCGGAGAAGAAGGTGAGGACGCGGACACCGTCGCGACCCTGGTGGCGCAGGCCGAGAGCCATCCCGACGGCGAGCGGCAGGCCGTGCCCGAGCGATCCGCCGGAGATCTCCATCCCCGGGGTGTAGGTGGACATCCCCGACATCGGCAGGCGGGAGCCGTCGGCGGCGTAGGTCAGCAGCTCCTCGCGCGGGATGACGCCCGCCTCCGCCAGCGCGGAGTAGAGCGCGAGGGCGTAGTGACCGGTGGAGAGCAGGAACCTGTCCCGGCCCTCCCAGTCCGGCTCCGTGGCACGGTAGGTCAGCTGGTCGGCGTAGACCGCGGCGAGGATGTCGGCGGCGCCGAGCGCCTGCCCGACGTAGCCCTCACCCTGGGCCTCGCCCTCGTCCAGCACGCCCATCCTGATCCGGTAGGCCGCCCCGCGGACCCGTTCGACCCGCTGCGCGAAGGTGTCGGCGCGCTCGCCGGCAACCGTCGCGTCGGTCGTCTCGATCGTCATCAGAATCCTTCTCCCTCGTTCGGTTTCAGGTGAGGCATGCGTCCTCAGGCCTTCGCCCAGTCGGGACGGGGGGTGTTCTTCGTGGCCGCCAGCGCCTCGGCCCGCTCGGTCTTGCCCCAGGTCTCCTGCGTGATGACCGCGGCGATCAGGCCGACGATGGAGTAGAAGCCGAACAGCAGCGCCGGGCCGAGCCACCCCATCTGGATGTACAGCAAAGTGGTCACGAAGGGCGTCAGGCCGGAGATCATCGCCGAGATCTGGTAGGCCAGCGACGCGCCGGAAGAACGGGTCTTGGCCTGGAAGAGCTCCGGGAACCACGTTCCCTGGACGCCGGCGAGCGCGTTCTGGCTGACCGTGTAGGAGACGACCATGGTGATGACGACCAGGACGAACAGGCCGGTGTTCACCAGGAGGAACATCGGAATGGCCCAGAGCGCGTTGAACAGCGTGACGATGACATAGGCGGGCTTGCGTCCCACCCGGTCGGTGAGCCGCGCCCAGCCGATGGTGGCGAAGATGCCGAGGGCGGACGCGGTGCACAGCGCCGCCAGGGTCTCGGAGCTGCTGGCCAGTTCCTCGGAGTGCAGGTAGCTGATCATGTAGGTGATGGCGACCGCGTAGCCGGCGGTCTCGGCGACCCGCAGGCAGATGCCGCGCAGGATGTTGCGCCAGTCGTTCTTGATCACCTCGGCGATCGGGGACTTGACGATGTCACCGCTCGCCTTGACCTCCTCGAAGACCGGCGACTCCGGCACCTTGGAGCGGATGATCATGCCGACGATGACGAGGATCGCGCTGGCCAGGAAGGGCACCCGCCAGGCCCAGTCGCCGGGCAGGTGGACGGAGATGAGGAAGACGAGGTTGGCGAGCAGCAGGCCGATCGGGAAGCCGGCCTGGACGATGCCGGTGAACTTGCCCTTGTCCTTCCAGGGTGCGTGCTCGTAGGTCATCAGGATGGCGCCGCCCCATTCGGCACCGTAGGCCAGACCCTGGATGATCCGAACGGTCACCAGCAGGGCCGGGGCCAGCAGGCCGACCGCGGCGTAGGTGGGCAGCAGGCCGATCGCGAACGTGGCCACGCCCATGATGATGAGGGACGCGACCAGCACCGGCTTGCGGCCGATCTTGTCCCCGAGGTGCCCGCCGAGGATGCCGCCCAGGGGGCGGGCCACGAAGCCGACTCCCAAGGTGGCGAAGGCGGACAGGGTGCCGATCATGGGGTCTTCGCTGGGGAAGAACGCGGTGCCGAAGTAGATGGCAGCCGCCGTTCCGAAGCCGATGAAGTCGTAGGCCTCGATCACTGCCCCTGCGGTCGACCCCCAGGCGACCCGAGTCGCGTCCTTGGTGCCGTGGACATGGCCACGCATGGCGAGGGATTCGGTACTCACACCGATCACCTTTCCGGTCAG
>JBDIAG010000535.1:0-3721 GCA_039812305.1 Actinomycetales bacterium
CAGCGCCTCCCGGTGCGCGGCGTTCGCGCGCAGCAGCAACGTGCCGTCGATGTCGAAGAGGAGCAGCGTGGGAGGGGTCACCGGCTCAGTGTCCCGCACCCGCCGTCGCCCGCTGCGCGGTCACCCCGGGGCCTGAGGGCCCGCCGGCACATCGACACTGCGTATCGCGTCGTTCATTTCCCGTCGCCTCCTTACGACGGCGTGGCGAAGCGCGCGAGCCCCGCCCGCACTTCCTCGATCAGCCGCGGACGCAACTGGGCGGCCGGGATGACGGCGTCCACCGACCCCATCGCCACCGCCCGGTTGATGTCGTGCACGCCGTCGAACTCGGCCGCGACGGCCGCCATGTGCTCGGCCCGGACCTTCGAGCGCAACTCGCCCAGCTCCGCGATGAGCGCCGCACGCTCCGGACCCTCGCTGGCCTGCATCGCGGCGTCGAGCCTCCGGATCCGTTCGTCGGCGTCGGTGCGGGCGTCCACCTCGCCGGAGAACACCACCGCCGCGGCCGGCGCACCACCGATCACGGATGCGTACGAGCCTTCGACCGCCAGCACCCGCATGGTGTCGTTCAGTCTCTTGGAGAAGACGACGAACGCACCGCCGTGGTACCGGGAGACGACGCAGAAGACGATCGGGCCGACGAAGTTGACGACCGCCCGGCCGATCTCGGCGCCGTACTCGAGCTGCAGGTTCTTCATCGACTCCGGGGAGCCGTCGAAGCCCGACAGGTTGGCCAGCACGACCAGCGGACGGTTGCCGCTGGCGGCGTTGACCGCGCGCGCGGTCTTCTTCGAAGAGCGCGGGAACAGCGTGCCCGCGGTCCACACGTCCGGCCCGTCGCTGGGCGGAAAACCGAGCCGGGCGATGGGTTTCGACTCGATCCCGAGCAGGCACACCGGCTGGCCGCCGAGGTGCGCGTCGTAGACGATGCTGGTCTCGGCGTCGGCCATCGTCGACCAGCGTTCCAGCACCGGGTGGTCCGCGTCCGCGACGGAGCGCATGAGCGTGCGCATGTCGAAGGCCTTCTTCCGGTCCGGATTGCTGACGTCGGAGAAGATCTCGCCGACCGTGGTGAAGTCGCTGTCCTCCGATTCGTGGGGGTAGTCGCAGATATCTCGATCGACCGGGTCGCTCGTCGGCGCCGGCCGTGGCGACTGCTCGCCCGGAGCGACATAGCTGTGGTCGTGGTGCTGCCGCAGCAGCTCGATTGCGGAAGGTAGGTCGGCGGCCCAGTACTGCGCCTGGCCGTTGGGACCCATCACCCGGTCGTAGCCGCCGATGCCGAAGTTGTCCTCCGCGGAGACGCCACCGGCGAAGTCGAGGGTCTGCTTCCCGGTCAGCACCATCGCCGAGTCCGGGGTCATCACCAGGACGCCACGGGTGTGCATGAGCATGGTCGCCTCGGCGTTCCAGTACGGTTGCGCCCCGACGTTGATGCCGGCGACCACGACGTTGATCTCGCCACCGGCCTGGGTGAACTCGATGATCCGGCGCAGGGCCTTGGCCACCCAGTCCATGTTCTCGGTGCCGGAGTCCATCGAGATCCGCGCGCCCGCCGACAGGGCGTACCAGTCGACCGGGATGCCCAGCCGTTCGGCCAGATCGAGTGCGGCGATCACCCGCGCGCATTCCGGCTCGGCCACCGCGCCCAGCGCCTTGGTCGGGTCGCCGAGCAGCACGACCCGCCGGACCCCGTCCGGATAGCGATCCGACGCGGTGGTGGCCAGGGCGACGATGAGACCCGCGGTGTTGCGGCCGGCCGGTCGATCGACCGGTGCCAGCGAGCCGTCGTCGCTGAGGTCGTACTCGACGAACGTGCCGTCGCGACCGGCGATGTCCGTGGCCAGTTCGTAGGGGTAGATGTTGCCGCGGCGCCCGGAGCGCAACACCTTGAGCGCGTAGCCGTCCAGCGGTTCGAGACGCTCGGTGATCGGCCCGCTGACCTGGGCGACGACGCCCCGCCCGGGCTGGGCGTAGAACCGCACCGCGGCCGGCTGGACCCGCCCGTCGGGGGCTCGCACGCGTCCTTGGGCGACGACTTCGTGCATTCCGCGGCCCGCGGTCAGCGGGCTGATCGTGTGGCCGAGCTTGGTGAGCTCGGTGACCGGTACCTCGACGACCGGCCAGACGTGCAGCCACATGTGATTGTGGTCCAGACGCAGCCCCTTGCTGCCCAGCGCGTTGCGCGCGCGCCGGATCGACTCGCTGCAGCTGGAGACGGCCCGCTGGATGTCGGGGACTCCCGCCACCCGGCCCTCGCCGTCGCGAACGATGGTGAGCTGCCGGATCTGGGCCAGTGCGACCAGGCGTTGATCCTCGGGGTTCCCGCGGGCCACGCAGTGATAGAGCAGCACGTCGTCGGTGGCGTCGAGGCGGGTGATGTCGAAGTTGTGCAGCCGCCACAGATCGAGCCGGCGGGCCACCATCGGGTGCACGCCGCGGACCAACTCGTCCTCCACGAGGAGCGTCGTCGGATCGGCCTGGCCGTCCTGGCGTTCCGGCCGGAAGGTCATGTAGATCATTCGCCGGGTGTCGTCGGTGACGATGCCGAGCATGATCCGATGCGCGCGCCGGGCAACCTGCGAGGCGTTGAGGAGCGCGCCCGCCTCCGTCACCAGGTCCGCCACGGCGGTGGGAGCCTGGGGCCAGTACAGATAGCAGTCGATCGCGACCTCGCGACCGGCCCGCACCCCCTGCTCGATCTGGGAGTCCAGGGCCGCGGAGAAGGTCGAGCCGGGCGCCAGATCTCCGACGGTGGCCTCCCCCGCCACCACCCGGTACGGCTTGCCGTCGAGGGTGTAGTCGCCGGCCGCGAAAGGGAATCCGTCGACGGCGCTGACCTGGACCGGCCCGAGCCCGTGTTCGCGGTAGTGCCGGCCGACCAGCACCTCCAGCATCGGCTCGTACTCGGGTACACCGCTGGCCAGCCGGGCGCCGAGGAAGTCGACGATCGGCTCGGGGATCCTCACCAGCCGGTCGATCCGCTCCA
Source organism: Actinomycetales bacterium (assembly GCA_039812305.1). Lineage (GTDB taxonomy): Bacteria > Actinomycetota > Actinomycetes > Actinomycetales > CAWJMD01 > JBDIAG01. Next base: position 2,990 of record JBDIAG010000535.1, read on the forward strand.
GCCGGTCGGGGGCCTGCGGGTCGGCCAGCAGGGCGTCGAGATCGGCTGCCGCGCGGGCGAGCACCTCGGCCCGCTGTTGGGCCACCTCCGGTTCGTCGAACCAGGTGAACCGGACGCTCCTCGCCAGATCTCCCAGGGCCGGGTAGCGCACCTGGGCCGCCATCGCGAGGTCCTCCAGCGCCGCCCGGGCCGGGTCGGCCAGCGGGCCGGCGGGCGCGGGCTGGGCCAGCCAGTGCTGCAGGACGGCCGTCACGGCCCGCTGGTGCGCGTCGCCCTTCTGCAGGGCCAGGAACATGCGGAAGACCGCCTCTTCCAGTTCCGGCGTCCGCGCGAGGTCGGTCACGCCGTAGTGGGCGAGCGCCCGGCTCAGCCTGGTGGAGAAGGCGGCCGGCAGATGTTCGCGGGCCGGGTCGAGGCTGCGCAGGTAGGTGTGGAAGTACTCCCGGGCCGAGTGCACGCGCTCCTCGGCCACCTCGTCACCGCCCGGCCTGTTCCGGGAGAGCTCGGTCAGGTCGGTGAACGTCGCCAGGAGGTCGATCTCGGCCGCGAGGACGTCCGCGTCGACGCTCGGCAGTTGCGCCCTGGCGTCCCGGTAGCCCGACATCGTCTCCGCCTCGAGGTCGGCGGGAAGGTCGAAGCCGAGCAGCATCCCGGCCAGGTCGGCCAGGGCCGCCAGCACTCGCTCGGCCGGGTTGATCCGGGCCGGGGACGGCGACTCGGGCAGGTACAACG
>JBDIAG010000536.1:0-3718 GCA_039812305.1 Actinomycetales bacterium
GGGCGTCATGGTGAGGATCATGATGAGGATGACGGTGATCGACTGATCCGGGATGACCTGCTGGGCGACCGGGCAGTTGGGGAACAGATTGCCCGAACGGGCCACCGCGACGTACGTGGTGGACTGCAGGATCGCCAGGCCGATCGTCAGATACCGGGTGTACTGGGTCAGTTTGGCGGTGCCGGTCTGACCCTCCTCCTTCAGTGCCTCGAACCGCGGAATCACCACGGTGAGCAGCTGCAGGATGATGCTGGCCGTGATGTACGGCATGATCCCCAGCGCGAACACCGACAGCTGGAGCAGTGCACCACCGCTGAACAGGTTGACCAGGCCCATCAGGTCATTGCCCGCGGCCCCGGCGTTCAGACACTCCTGGACGTTCGTGTAGGAGATGCCCGGTGTGGGGACGAACGAGCCGAGTCGGAACAGGGCCATGATCGCCGCGGTGAAGAGCAGCTTGCGCCGCAGGTCCGGCGTCTTGAACGCCCGGACGAATGCGCTGAGCACGTACTTCCTCCCTCGTAGGTGACATTGGAGCCACCGGCTCCCGATGAGCCACCTCTGCAGCTTCCCCGCCGGGAGGCTGCCACCAATCCTCAACCTCGGAACATCTGCCCCAGGGTCTCAACGGTCATCGCCGACCCTGGTTCCCGTGCAGCCGAGCCGACCGTTCCAGGGTAAGCGCACGACAACGAAGGCTCTCGATGCCCCGAAAACTCTACCCCCACGCACGCCGGGCCATCGCCAACTCCGACAAAGCCGCACACAAGGCGGCGCAGATCACCTTGGACGAGAGCCGTCCCGCCGGGATCTGCCCACCGTCGAACCGCGGCCGCTGGGGCTGTGGGCACAGGTGCGCCTCCCGTTGAGCGTCATCTTTCTGGGCGCTATGGGGCATGTGTGTCTCCCAGTCCGGGCACCGCTCATTTCACGGCACTGTGGGGGCGGATGCGCCGGGGCCGCCGAGCCTGCTCCCGGCCGGGCCATCGTCGGCACACTCGGCCGACAAAGACGTCCAGCTACTCTCAGCGCGCCGAGCCGTGAAGTGCCCGCGCGCCCAGGTGCCGGGACCGAGCATCCGCCACACGGCCGAGCATTCGCTTCGCAGCCGGGCATCCAGTTTGGGGCCGGATATCCAGTTTGGGCTGGCCGTCCAGTTTGGGCTAGGTGACCAGTCTTGGGGCTGGGCGTCCAGGTGGGGTCGGGCATCCAGGTAGAGGCCAGGCATCCAAGTAGAGGCCGGGCATCCGGCGATACGTGGCTGTTGAGCCTCTAACCGGATGCCGCGCGCTCAACCGGCCCGCTCGCCGCTCCGGCAGCGGCCATCCAGTCGGCTCTAGGCAACTCGACGTCCCACTCAGCCAACTTTGGGCGCCGGCTCGGCCGATAGATCTTATACAGGCAATAGAGCCGATCTAGGCAGATGAGCCTGCCCTCAGGTGGCCGGGCTATGGGTGGAGATTGGGCCGCCAGGGCAACCACACGCCACCCTTCATACGGATGGGTTACGGCTGGAGACTGCGGCACCGTCAGGTAGCTGGCCGCCAAGTAGCCGCGTGTCACTTTCAGCAGGTCCGGACGACTCTGCCGGTGCGACCCCGTGCCCGGCCGCCGGCCGCGGACTCCATATGTTGCCAGGCGCCCATGTTCCGTTGGCGTGCCCCCGGCGGCGGGTCGGTCGCCGGTCTCAGGCAGCCGCGCGACTTAAGGACAGTCGGATACGTCGGTCCAATTCGGCCGGACTGCGAAGCAACTCGGCCGTGACCCTGACGAAGTGCCAGCCAGCGGCGCGCAGATCGTCCTCGCGCCGTTTCTCGTTCAGCAGGTCGTCGTGCGTCGAGTACTTCGCCCGACCGTCGTACTCGACGATGACCTTGCTTCCGCGCAGGACGCTGTCGGCGCGGTACCGGCGACCGCTGATGCCCGTCACCCAGACCTGGGGCTCCAGGATGTGACCTAACACCTGACACGCGTAGGCCACCTCCGATTCTCCCGGAGACTCCCTCCTTCCCTCGACCAGGCTCAGGACGAACTGGACCTGCCCCTTACCTCGCAAACCGGCGATCAGCGGCAGGCCCTCGACAAGTTCGTCCTTGGTCGTCGCCCCATTCCGGACCGCCTGATCCGCAGCCATGAGTCCCGAGACAGGATCCACCAGCGCAGCCTGCAGACAGGCCAGCACCACCGGCACCACCAGACCACCTGGACTGAGCGTGACCGTGCTCGGCAGCCGATGGAACGACACGCCTCCTCTGGCTTTGCCGCCGATTCCGCGACCGGTCCACATCACGTGCACTTGCGCCAGGCTTTCATTGCGCACCGGCAGCCCATGCCAGATGGCTCCCGTGGTGTGACTGGCCACCACCCGACCGCGACGCTGCAACACCTCCGCCTGCGCCCGCACCCGATGCCGGTCGCTCGGCCACCGCAGTGTCTGGCAGGTGAACCAGCCACGACAGATCCGGGTCAACTCCCCGTCGCGGATGGCCCGTTCCAGCTCGCGGTACGAGACACCGATCGCCGCCGCATCTCGCGAACTGAATACCTGACGCGCGACGAGCGCCACTGGAAGTGCCATCCGGTCATGCTCGCGCGTTGCCAGGCTTCGCGAAAGGCCGTCGTCAAACCTGTGGATAACTCGACCGCCGCGGTCAGCGAGACAGCCAGCCGCAAGTCCGGACCATCGAGCGGCCCGACGACTGACACGGCGTCCGATTGTCCTCCGCGTCTGGTTATCGGCCAGGCGCTCAGTCACGGGTCGACCATCTGGGCAACCGCTCAACGCTCGGGCGAGCATCCGGGAGGCGTGCTCAGCTGGGTCGCGGGACGAGCGTCCGGTTTCCGGGAGGCCGCTTGCCGACGTCCCACACGCCCGCCGGCGGACGAGCATCCCGTTGCGGGCCGAGCATCCGGTCAATAGCCGGGCATCCAGCGATACGTGGCTGTTGAGCCACCAACCGGATGCCTAAGCACGGAGCGGACGCGGAGCGGACCGATCGCGGAGCAGAAGCAGCCTCGGACCCGACATAGCGGACCAATCACAGACCAAGCCGCCCGGCGAAACCCCACCTGGACGCGACGGGAGCATCCGGTCACGGACACCCGACTACCGAGCATCCAGGTAGCAGCCGAGCATCCGGCAACCAGCCGACCATCCAGGTAGCAGCTGAGCATCCAGCCAACAAGCCGGGCATCCGGCGATATCTGGCCGCCGAGCCACCAACCGGATGCCCAAGTCGGGAGGAAACCGGGCTCAGCTCACCGGGGCCGCTTTGCGAAGTTGCTCGATGAATGCCCGGAACCATTGCGGATGGTCGGGCCAGGCGCGTCCGGTGACGAGGTTGCCGTCGACGACGTCCGGGCCATCGACGAATGTGCCCCCGGCGATCGCGATGTCGGGGGCCAGGGCCGGGTAGGCGGACGACGTCCGGCCGCTGAGGACGCCCGCCGCGGCGAGGATCAGCGGGCCGTGGCAGAGGGCCGCCACCGGCGCCGAGGCGTCCATGAAGTGTTTGACGATGCGTTGGACGTCGGCGTCGTTGCGCACGTACTCGGGCGCCCGCCCGCCGGGGATGACCACGGCGACGTAGTCCTCGGGATTCACGTCGGCGAAGGCCAGGTACGCGTTCCACGAGTGACCGGGCTTCTCGGTGTAGGTGTCAAAACCGTCGACGAAGTCGTGCACGACGAACTGCAGCTTCTTCTTCGCCGGGGCACC
>JBDIAG010000537.1:0-3713 GCA_039812305.1 Actinomycetales bacterium
CACGACGACCGGCCGCAGACCCGGGACGATCTGGCCCAGCTCGCTCAGTCCGCGCACCAGCCGTTGCAGACCGACCGGGTCGGCCGCGCCCACCGCGACGACGATGTCGGCGGACTCCAGGGTCACCAGGGTCGCGGCGTTGCGACGGGGCGCGAACGTGTCGTAGCTCAGTTCCTCGTCGTGCTCGAGGCAGAAGCCGGCGTCGACGACGACGTGGGAGGCCAGGCCACGCGCCAGACCCCACACCAGCTCGAGGTTCGGACCGGCCAGCTCCGGCCATCGGTCGCTGCGCGAGATCCCGGTCAGCACCCGGAGCCGGGGACCGACCAGCGGTGCCAGCCGGGCCAGACCGACCACGTCGAGCGAGCCGGTGGCGGCCGCCCGGCAGGCCGCCGCCAATCCGGGAGCCTCGTCCAGAATGCCGAGCGTCTGCGAGACCGAGGCCGCATACGTGTCGGCGTCGGCCAGCAGGCAGCCGCCGCGATCGGCCAGCTCCGCGGCGAGAGTCACCGCGATCGTGGTGCGCCCGGGCGATCCGGCCGGGCCCCAGACCGCGATCATCCGGCCGTCGCCGCCGGCGTCGGCAAACTCCTCGGCCCGGGGCAGGCCGGCAAATCTGGCCGCATCCGCGCTCGGGTCCGCCTGCGCCCACGGGCTGCCGGGCCGGTCGCCGGCCGCGACCGCCTCCCGGATCGCCTCGACCAGCTCGGGGCCGGTCGCCCTCGCCGGCACCTGGGCGATGCCGAGTCGGGTGAGCAGGTCCGCGCCGACGGTGGCGCCGTGCTGCTCGTCGGTCACTCCGAGCACGGTCAGGCCCTCCGACCGGAGTCTGCGCACGGCGCCCAGGTCCAGACCGCGCAGGTCGGCGGAGACCAGGGCGAGGACGGCACGTCCGGTTCCCGACTGGGCCAGGAGTTCGGCCAGGTCGACGCAGCGGTGCACCACCTCGACCTCGGGTTCGGCCTCGAGGACGGCCACGACCGAGGCCTCCGCGGGCCCGGTCATGGCGACCAGGATCGGGAACTGGCCGGTCACGGCTGCCCGGCGGCGCCGGCCGGCGGCGTCCGTTCCTCGCGGGTGCCGTCCCCGAGTTCCGGTGGATAGCCGGAGTCGAGATCGGCGGCGTTCTCCTCCGCGGCCGCGTCGCGCGGGGCGGCCGGATCCGGCGAGGTGGACGCGCCCGGCGTGGCCGGCATCGCCGGCAGGACGGAGATCACCGCGTCGTTGGCCAGGGCGGCGAGCACGGTGGGAACCCCCTGCGCGTCGAGCAGGACCTGCACCGTCTGGGCGTTCGACACGCCGAGGGAGGTCGCGCTCTCCTGGATCTCGGCGACCTGCACGCCGGCGACGAGGCGCTGCGGCGGCAGGTAGTGCATCGACCGGTCCGGGTCGGGCTCGGCCGCCCAGATGTCGACGTGGGATCCCTTACGGACGGCGGACGGCAGCCGTTGGGCGATCGCGATGCCCACCGGCTGCACGGGGACCGCACTGGTCTGGCCGACGGCGGCCAGCGGGATGAGCTCCCCGGCCCCGAGCCCCTGCAACGCCACCGCGCCGGTCGGGATCGTCCGATCGGCCTGCAGATAGGGCGCAGTGCCCTCGGGGATCCGGACCCGGACCACCCGGACCTGCTCCGCCCCGATCTCGTCCCCCGGCGTCAGGGCCTGCGTCGTGGCGTAGACCGGCTCGGTATCCTCGGCGGCGGCGATCGCCCGGCCACCGGCCACGACCGATCCGAGCACGAGGACGAGACCGACCGCGAGCCGCGGATCGCGCCAGCGCGGGCGCGACAATCGCCGGGCCACCGGGGCGGGCAGCGTCGCCTCCGGACCGGCGGCGGCGGCCGCGGGCGACTCGGGAGAAGACGAACGAAACATCAAAGAACCACCAATTGACTATTCTGGCGTCAAACGCCGGTCAGCAACTACCATGATGGCCTATCGGGGGCGCGTCCCCCCTGGCTGTCCACAGGCATGCCGGATTGTCACCCCGATGTGTAAGACTTCGAACGTACTCAGGACCAGTCCCCGCATTCAGGACCAGACTCAAGGAGTGAACGTGGCGCCCAGATTCCTGCCCCTGTCCGATGTCGCCGAGATTCTCAACGTGTCGTCCGCCCAGGCCTACGCCCTCGTCCGCTCCGGCGACCTGCCCGCGATCAAGGTGGGTGGCCGGGGTCAGTGGCGCGTGGAGACCGTGGTCCTGGAGGACTACATCCAGCGCAAGTACGCCGAGACCCGGCAGTCCGTCATGGCCGGGCAGCTGTCCGAGGAGGACGAGGCCGAGGGCTGAGGCGCTCATCGCAACGGGCTTCGGATCCAGTCCAGCCCACTGAAGGCGACGGTGGCCACCGAGCGCACGGCAGCCGTCCGTCGCCATTGACCCGGCTCGTGCACGGCCAGATCGAAGTGGTCCGCCCCCACCCGGTCGATCGTGCCGTGCAGCCCGGCACTGTGCAGTCCGGTGCCGGGCAGCCCAGCGTCGTGCAATCCGGTCACGCGCAACTGCACAGTCACCGCCGACCGGTCGCGGGCCAGGGCCCGCAGCGCATGCCCGAGGCCCAACCGGCGCAGCACGGCCCCCGGCGGCGGGGCGGACTGACGGCCCAGGCCCTCGACCCACAGGATCGCCGCCACCGGGATCAGGTGCGCGGCCATCGGATCCTCCACGACGATCCAGGCCGGCGCCACCTCGGCCAGCACGCCGTCGATCTCCCCGCTGCACACCCGGACCGTGATCTGTCGTCCGGCATGCGCCAGTAGGCGCTGACTCAGCTCGATCCGGGCCCGCTCGGCACGGACCAGCTCGGCCACCTCGGCCTCGTGCGCGCGGGCCTCCCACGCAGCCAGCAGCGCCTCGAAGTCATCGAAAAGCGCGTCCCATCTCACGGTTGCCCCCCGGCCCTTCCCATTCTCTCCACCTGCCCGACCGCTTCTCCTGTCGAGGTGGACACGCTCGGGGTTGCCATGCCGGGCCCCCGCCCGGGCACCTTGTCACTGTACGGGTCACACCCTGGGAACCACGTCCGAGTCACGCTGGGTTCACACTTCCACGCCATGGCCTGCCCTGTTCGCTCGTGTTGACCTTTTGCGAATCGACCCTTCGGGTGATGCCGCTAGCCGAATGGGTCGTCGTCTGCCTACGATCTCACCTCGCAACATCAAACGATGTCAAACAGCTTCTAACATCATCGAGGTAGGTCCAGTTGCCAACTACGCCCCCTCCGACGGCAAACGTCGCGTGGCTGCCGTATCTGGCGCGGATCGCGGCTCTCGGTACCGTCCTCGCCGGGCTCCTCGGCGCGGCGGTCGGCCTCGCCTCACTCGCCTGGGCGGGCTGGAGCGAGGTTGCCGCCACGGCCGGTCAGGAGCTCGGTCCACTGGTGGAGGTCACCGCCTGCCTGGCGCTCACCGGCGTGGTGGGCTGGCTCGGGCTGGCCGGGCTGGCCTCCACCGTGCAGGTGGTGCGCGGCCGGGCCCGCCCCCAGCTGACACCGAAGGCGATGCACCGCCTGGTCTGCCTGGTGCTCGGCGCCGGCCTCGGCCTGGCCCCGATGGCAGCGCACGCCGCGCCGACCGATCCGGCCGGGCCGACGGCCGGCATCTCGATCGGCCAGGAGGCCGGCGTCCCGGATCCGGGGTGGGGTGCCGGCCCGACGTCGGGGCCCGGCCAGGGCCCGCTGCCACAGGCGGCCGCTCCCGCCGGGACCCCGG
>JBDIAG010000538.1:0-3711 GCA_039812305.1 Actinomycetales bacterium
CTGATCGGCGACGAGCGAGCGAGCTCGACGAACAGTGATCGCCGGGCAGGTCGAAGCGACATCAGCCAACACTGGAGATAATCGTCGGAACGTATCCGAACCCGTGATCGGAGGTCTCGATCGTAGCCGTAAGTGTCGAGGGCGCGGGTCGAGGGCGCGGCTCAGGCTCCGGACGTTGCCCGCTGACGGCGAGCATCCCGAATAAAGACTCTGAGGTACTCATCGCAGCTCCCTGAGTTGATGTCGAGGATATGGGCACACTCTACTGGGACGCTCCGACAGGTGAGCTTTGCCTCGCGGAGCGTTTCCGTGTCCCGTCAACCTCGTCGTTAGGGCTAGGTCTTTTCCGCCGTGGTTCCGTCCCTCAACCGTGCCTGCTGTTGCGGACTCGGCTGACTCCAACGTCTCTCGCTGACGGCGCACGCCTCGGCCGGCGAAGGCTTCCCGAATGCGGATGCGCACGATCAGGATGACGCTGATCGGGCCGATCGCGAGGAGTTTGAGCGCGTTCCAGTAGAACACGAGCACGAGGAGGTTCAGCCACCCGGGGCCGCCCTCCTCGACCAGCGTGAGGCAGTAGTTCGCGGCGAGGAAGTACGGTACGGCGAGGAGCATCACGGGGATGCCCCATTTCAGGCCGCGGCGAGTACGGATCGCGTCGAGCGCGATGTTGGTGGGCATGTAGCGCCGCAGGTAGTGGCGGGCGTGGGCGCCGAGCGCCCAGAGCAGGCGGATCATGGCGTTGTCCTCTCGTGGCACGGTCAGGTGACGAGACAGTGCGTAGAGAGTGGCCTGAGGGCCTGCCCGCGAGGACGCCAGATCAAGGAGGAATCTGCCTCGCTCCCAGGGTACGACTCACCGGCGACATCCGTAAGAGGTGCCCCCGCTCGTTCGGGTGACACTCGCACACCTGTCTGGCACACGGACGGGAGCCGGCATGGTCACGATCACTTCTCTCTCCACGGACGAGCGTGCTGCACGGGTCGCTCTGGCGGCGACCTCGGAGCCAGACGATGCGGTGACCGGCCGACTCATCGCTGCGGTCGGCGTCGTCGAGACTGTCCGCCTGGCAACTGGCACCGGCGCGTTCCCGAAGAAGGTCGATGCGGTCGAGGCCGGGCTGTGGCGCAACAAGGTTGCCCCACGAATGGATGTCCACGCGGTCACGCAGGCACTGTCGGAGAGCGACCGTCTCGGGCTGCGCATCCTCATCCCGGGCGACAGCGACTGGCCGACAGCTCTGAATGACCTGGGCGAGCGTGCCCCGACTGCCCTGTGGGTGCGCGGTGCGACCTCGTTCCTCACCGATCCGCTGAGTGATCGCGTGACGATCACCGGAGCTCGCGCCGCCACAAGCTACGGCGAGCAGGTCGCGGGCGAGCTCGCCTCCGATTTGACGCATGCCGAACGGATCATCGTGGCCGGCGGCGCCTACGGCATCGACGCCGCCGCACACCGAGCCGCGCTCGCCACAGGCGGGCAGACTCTCGCCGTGATGGTCGGCGGCCTGGATCGGCTCTACCCCTCCGGTAACCGTGAGCTGCTGGAACGAGTCGGAGACCTCGGGCTTCTCGCCAGCGAGATGCCGCAAACGCAACCGAAGCCGGTACCTCCGGTCGGCGTGAGGATCTCCACCGACCTGGAGCGTCGCTCTTATGGCATCCGCGCCCGTGCCCGCTGGACGCACCCGATCAGCAAACGCCGCATCACCCGCTCCGAGATCGTCGCTGACGAGGCTGCAGCGCATGAGTTCTTCGACTCACTGCGGCAGTCCTCGGCCAAGGGCATGGACGTGTCCATGACGCTCACCGAGTTCGTCACCGCGATCGGCGACCGGTGGGCGCGCGGGCTCGACCCGACCTCCACCGGGGAGACCTATGGGTACGGGCTCAAGCTCCGCGTGCTGCCTGCTCTCGGGCACCTGCCGGTCACGCAGATCACCGCCGGCGTGATCGACCGCACCATCGACGCCTGGGAGAAGCGCCACGGGGCGTCAACGATCAAGAACTCGATCGCCCCGCTCGTGCGGGTTCTCGATGAAGCAGTGCGCGATGGGCTTATCCCGATCAACCCCGCGAAGAACCGTGCCAAGCGCAGCCTGAACCGTAACGCCTTCCGTCTCCAGCCCGCCGAGGATACTTCCCCACGCGCCCATGCGATCCCGGACATGGGCACGCTGACGAAGCTCGCTGAAGCATGCGGGAAGATTCACCAGTCGTACTCCGACTTCGTCATGCTCGCAGCGCTCCTCGCGGCGCGTTCTTCAGAGGTCTCGGGCCTTCAGGCCGGTGACGTCCGGTTCGACAAGAACATCGTGGTGATCGCCCGGCAGACCTACCCCGGCAAGGGCGGGCTCATCACCAAGCAGACCAAGGGCCGCAGAGAGCGACGCGTCCCGATCCTCGACCCGCTCCGCCCGATCCTGGAACGCCTCGCGGAAGGCAAGGAGCCCGAGGACCGACTGCTGGTCGGCCCGAAGGGCGGCGCGCTCACGACCGCGACCGTGCGGGACGCGACGAACTGGGACCAGATCGTCAGCGATCTTGGCCTGCCCGACCTCACCCGGCACGGCCTCCGTCACACCGGCGCGACCTGGATGGCGGACGCAGGCATCCCGCTGCACGTCCTCCAGGACATCCTCGGCCACGCATCCGTCGAGACCACCCGCGGATACTTGCACCCCGACGACCGGCACCTGGCCTCCGCCGCGGAGCAGGCCAACGCCTTCCTTGCTCGATCCGCCAAGGCCAGCAGACCGAGCCGGCGCGGGGCATCGAGGTCGCTGTGACGGGTAGCCAGGAGTCACGATCGGAGGCTCTGGTCCCCTTTTGGTCCCCTTATCCACAGGTTGGAGCCTGCGAACGCCCGAAACAGCCGTCCGGAGCCCCAGGAGACGCAGCGGTTCGTCGGCGAGGGGACCAGAGGGGGACCAACGAAAACCCGTCACCAGACATGACGAAGCCCTGATGAAAATGGCTTCTCATCAGGGCTTTTCCGTCGGGATGACAGGATTTGAACCTGCGACCCCCTGACCCCCAGTCAGGTGCGCTACCAAGCTGCGCCACATCCCGTGGCTTCGATATTCAGTTGTTCGGGCCGACTGGAGAGGGGTAAACCCCTTGACCCCCAGTCAAGTGCGCTACCAAGCTGCGCCACATCCCGGTCGAGCTGCCCGCGAGCGGACAACTCCCCCAGCTTACTCGCTGTGCGAGGCTGCCGCGAACACACCTGGGTGCGACGCTACGACGACGAAGGTGGGGGCGGATGCCGTGGCATCCGTCCCCACCTCGCCACCTCACCGGGTCGCGGCCGACCTCGGCAGGTCGGGCACGGCGGCACCCGGCGCGACGTCGGCGCGGAACAGGCCCTCGGGGTCGACGTCGCGGCGCACCTCGTCGACGCGCATGGCCACCTCCAGCGGGAAGGAGCGCGCGGGCCGCGTCCGCTCCGACACGAGGGTCGGGGCGGTGTAGCCGGTAGCCCACGGCGACAGCTGCGACCACAGCCCGTCGATGCGCTCCGCGGCGGCCGCAGCGCCGGCCTTGCCGTGGAGGGCGAGCGTGAACAGCCCGAACGCTCCGCGGTAGTGGCCGACGGCACCGGCATCCGCCGGCGCTTCGGCCAGCTGGCCGCCGAGCTGCCGCAGCTCGACGCTCTGCAGCCCCGCACCGGATGCCGCGGCCACCGCCGCCCCGACGATCGCCCGCGCCT
>JBDIAG010000539.1:0-3709 GCA_039812305.1 Actinomycetales bacterium
AGCGTCGAGCTGCGCCGTGGTTCCGCGGTCGGTGGGCTCGAAGGGCACGAACTCCGTCCGGCGCTCCTGCCGGGTGGAGGAGAGTCCGACAGGGTCCGCCAGGGGTACGTCGCCCCGGCTCGTCTCGGTGGTCGGCGGGCCGGTGTCGGCTTCGCTGACCGCGGTGAGGTTCAGCGGGGCGTCGGTTGCGACCGGGGCCACCTCGGTGCTGCTCCAGGTGACGACGTTCTCCTCCCGGCGTTGGGGGCGATGGGCGGCCGCCTCGATCTGCTCGGCGAGGTCGTCCAGCACGGCGTCGCGATCCTCCAGCCAGGCCGGTAGCCACACCCGGGCAACGCCCGGCCAGCCCATGACCTCGCCGAGGACGGTGACGGGCAGCCCGTCCCGGTCGGTTGTGGTGCGGCGCCGGGCCCAGGCCGGAGAGTCCAGGAGCACGGCGAGGACGGGTGAGGCGCCGGGCTCGCCCACCGCCAGGTCGATCTGGAAGTCGGACAGGCCGAGCGCGGAGCGGACCTGGAATCCGCGTGCCCGCAGAGCCGAGGCCACGTCGTCCCGATGGCGGTCGGGCGGGCCACCCGGCGAGGCTGCCGGCCGCGGCGGCACGCCGTCCTTGGCCAGCTCCAGATACTCGCGCAAGTGCTTGATGCCGACCGAGCTCGTCTGGTCGGCACGCAGATCCTCCGGGTCGAAGGAGGAGAACATCAGGACCCGGCGCCGCGCCCTGGTCACCGCCACATTGAGCCGGCGTTGGCCGCCCTGCCGGTTGAGCGGGCCGAAGTTCAACGGCAGCACGCCGTTGTCGGCCGCCGAGAAGCCGGTCGAGAAGACGATGACGTCCCGTTCGTCACCTTGGACGTTCTCGAGGTTCTTCACGAAGAGGCCGTCGTGCCGGTCGACGAGGGATTCCGCCACTCCCGGTTCGTTCGACTCGGACAGCATCAGCTCGATGAGGCCGCGCTGTTGCACGTTGAAAGTCACGACGCCGATCGACCGCTGACCGGTGCGCCAGCGACGCAACACCTCCTGGACCACTGCCGCGGCCTCCGCCGGATTGGTGCGCAACGTCCCTTCCCGGGTCGCCTTCCGGATGAACGTTCCCTGGACCCGGTGGAACGAGATGCCGGTGTCATGACCTCGGCCGGGCACGGTCGGGAAGGTCAGCAATCGACCGTCGTAGTAGTGGTCATTGGAGAACGCGATGAGGGACTCGTCCCGGCTTCGGTAGTGCCAGGTGAGCCAGAGCCTCGGCAGCCCGCCCAGGACTGCCTCGGAGAGGATCGACTCCTCGTCCTGGATCGCGGTGAACTCGGCCGCCGGATCCACAGTCTCCTCGTTGTCGACGCTCACCGCCGCGAACGTCGTCGGTGGCATCTGCTTGGAGTCGCCGGCGATCACGGCGGATCGAGCCCGGCCGAGCGCGCCGATGGCGTCGGCGACGGTGATCTGCGACGCCTCGTCGAAGACGACAAGATCGAACGGCATCGCCTCGGGCGGAATGAAGCGGGCCAGTGAATCCGGACTGACGAGCACGCACGGGGTGACCTTGGCGATCACCTCGCCGTACTGCTGGATGAGTTGGCGCACGCTGAGACCGCCTCGGGTGCGCCCGATCTCCCGCTCCAGCGCCCCGACCTTGCCGAACAACCGGCCCGGTGTGAAGGGCCGCCGCTCCACGACGGTGGCCGGCAACACCGCCCGGAGCGTGCCGCGCAACTCCTCGCCCGCGGTGAGGAAGCGCTGCAGAGCTCTTTCGTGGGTCGCCGGATCGAACACGTCCAGGGCCGCCGCCTGGGAACGCTCGGCTACGCTGGCCTCGGCCAGCCCACGTTCCAGGGCGGCCACGGCGTCGCCGGCGCGCACCTCACCGGTCAGGAGAGACCAGCGTGCCTCGGGAGCCACATCGTGCATCGGCTCCACGAGTTCGGCGGCCTCGCACCATCGGTTGAGCAAGGGCCCGCGGGACTGATCGCGCGCTCGATCGGGCGCGGTGGTGTGCCAGCGGGTGAGCAGCCCCGTCCCCCGACACCAGCGGCCGATGTCGCTGTCGTCGGCACCGACGGCGACGAACACCGAGGTGAGGCTCTCGAGAACACGACGGCCGGCCGCGTAGCGGCCGGGATCGATCGTCCCCGCGGCCGCCCCGGACGTCCCGCCCGGGTGACTCATCGTCCAGTCTGCTTCCGGGGTATCGCCGCCGCGTACCTGTCGGAGCTCGACCTGGAGCGCCGGCGGTAGTTCCCGCAGGAGCGCCGCGTGATGTCGCAACCAGTCGATCGTCCCCACCAGCCGGGTGTCTTCGGCGGCCACCAGGCTGAGATTCGGCGGCAGCCCGGCCAGGCCCGGCAACTGGCGCCAGGCCTCGACCAGACGCCCGTGTTCCAGCCGGACCCCGGCCAGCTTCTCGACCAGTTCCGGCAGCGAGGCGGGCTCCACCTGCGCCCCGGGGCGAAGATGCGCGAGGACTGGCTCAGCGGCTCGCAGCATGCGCCCCTTGCGCCCGATGAAGAAGGACGAGGCGGCCTGGCGGAGGGCCTGCCGGACGGGTTCGATCTCCGCGGCCACGGCCGAGGGGAGCAGTGTGCTCCACAGCGGGGCGGACGTGGCCTGCAGCGTCTCGGTCCGCCGCCGCAGTTCAGCGTGCGCAGCCGCCCATCGCGGCGAATCCACCTCGTCGAGAGTGTCGGGGGGCGGTACGTCGTCGCGCAGGATCTCGAGCAGGGCGGAAAGGTCGGTCGGCGTGCCCGCCTGGCTCAGCAGGTGCCCGACCCGGTCCGTCCCGGCGTTCAGGAGCGCCGCGATCTCGGCGTCGGCACGGGCGACGCCGGCCGAGAGGGCGCCCCGGTCGTCCGGCGCCCGGCGAGCGAAACCCCATGAATCACAGGCGTTCTGGTTCAGGAGGGCGAGCCTGGGAGTGGATCGCTGGACCACTTCGCGCAGACCGGCGGCGGTGGCCGGCACGCTCAAAGCCGGACCGTCTCCACGGCTCAGCAGAAGATTGTGCGCGCCGTACATCGACAACCCCGCCTCATTCGGCTCGTGCAGGCGTCGGGCGTAGCCGGCCAGCGTGGCTGCGGAGCCGGAAACCTCCGCCGCGGCAGCCCGGTAGGCGTCGCGATCGGGCTGGGGTCGCAACGCGAGGGCGGACTTCAGTTGCTGCCTCACCGTGGCGGGTCGTGCGGCGTCGTCATGCAGGTCGAGAGTGAACGGCAGCAGACCGACATCTTCCAGGCGCCGCCGGACCACATCGAGGGCGGCACCCTTCTCGGCCACGAAGAGGACGGTGCGACCCTGCGCCATCTGGTCGGCGATGATGTTGGTGATCGTCTGCGACTTGCCCGTGCCCGGCGGGCCCTCGAGGACGAAGGAGTGACCGGCCCGGGCGGCAGCCACGGCCTCGGCCTGCGAGCCGTCCAGTGGGATCGGCGCGGCGGCGGTCACCTCGTCGAGATCCGTCCGCCCGGGGTGGTCGTCGGCATGCTGCTCCGCATCCGCGATCGGGCCGGCGGGATCGACGTAGTCCTCGGTCGGAGTCAGGGCCAGATGCCGGACGAGGGGCCGCTGCAGGAACGTCTCCCAATGGGAGTCCAGATCCCGCCACAGCAGATAGCCGGTGAAGGCGATGATGGCGAGCCGGGCCTCATCGTCCACTCGGAAGGGCAGTTCGGCTGTCGCGATCGCGGCCCGGACCCGACGCAGAACCTGCTCGACG
>JBDIAG010000540.1:0-3702 GCA_039812305.1 Actinomycetales bacterium
TCGGCGAGATCACCCGCGAACAGATGATCAACGAACTCGCCACCTTCCCCTACGTGCCCAACGCCCCGCCGATCACCACGCTGGACGACTCTCCACCAGAAGTCGTGCCAGGCTCCTGGGACCAGCTGGCCAGTTTGGCGCGGCTCGGCCTGATTGCGATAGAGGACTACGGCGAGATTCGGCAACGTTCCGGCCGGCGGCGGTAATGGCCGATCTCGACTCACACCAAGAATTGCTTCTTCAACTCACTTCTCCCGGCGGTGACCTCAGCGCAACAGGTCGGTACGCCACATCGAATCAGCCGAGATGGTACGAGGCGGGTCAGCCCCTTACCGAAAGGACGGGAATGTTGGCCGCTCTGCGACACGATTTCATGGCCTCAGGTGCAGCTCGGTCGGAATGTCGCGCTATCATCACTTCAGGCCCTTCGGGATCAGGAAAATCTTTGGCGGCAAGAACTCTCGTGAGTCAACGCGGCCTCAAGGCCGAGGACTTCAGATGGATCGACCCAGACCATTTCAAGGATCTTCTTCTTCGCCGTGCAGTCCGCGACGGCTCGCTACCATGGTTGATCTCACCTGACGTCCGGAGGTTACAAGATTCGGGCGTTCACTTTCCTCTGCGTGAATTCGGTAGTCTCGTGCATCGTGAGTCCGTGATATTGGCGCAGGACTCACTTCATGAATCCTTCCGCCGACGTGACAACCTCGTCTATGACGGCACCTTGCCCACCCGGGTCGGCGCTTCGCACGCTATCAAGCCGCTTCAGAAGGCCGGTTACAGGGTCACGATCATCAGTGTGGAATGCACTCGGGATGAGGCCATCGAACGCACCCGCGACCGCTGGCGAGCGGGTCGTGCGGCCGCTCTCCGCGAACCGTCCGGTAGCACCAGCAACCGAGCCCTTGGCGCCCGCTTCGTCCCACCCGACTACATCGCCTCGCTCTACCCCTCTGACCGACCCGACCGCTCGCACTCCGCCGACGTCGCCCGCTGGGCGTTCGACCACTATCCGGCGGTCACCGAGCTCCAGTGCTACCGGGTCCGGGATGGCGAGAAAGCCCCTGTGCTGGAACGCGTCCTGCACAAGATCCCGGACGGGAGAGTGATCGACACCAGACCCAGCGGTGACGAGCTCCCCGAACACGTCCGAGAACTCCGCCGCGCCTTCGGCCCACAACGGGGCGCCGTACAACGCCACACCCCCACCGGCACCACCCCGGCACGCCCACCAGCCGCGAACCGGAGACGACCGAACCAGCTCGAACGCTGACAGGTCCGGCCGACACCACCGCGGCTTGATCTGACGTCCATCAGACCTCCGGCAGTTTGGTAAGATTTGATCTAAGTAAGTTCGGATCATACTTAGATTGGATCTGACCATGGTCTCCGGCTTCCAGGGACGTGACAACGACCTTGCGCTGCTGAGCCGACAGTTGGGCGTGGTCCGCGATGCTACGGCGACCACCCGCGGACAGGCCGTCATCGTGACCGGCCGTCGGCGGGTGGGCAAGTCTCGATTGGTCCAGGAGTTCTGCGATCGCTCGGGGGAGCCATACGTGGTATTCCAAGCATCCCGCGGCCGGAATCCTGCGGCGGAACGAGCCGACTTCATGACCTCTCTGGCCCAGTCCGGCCTGCCAGGCGCCGACCTGATCGCCGGAGCAGCCGGGCTGGACTGGAATCAGACACTGCGCGCCCTGGCAATCGCCGTACCCGAACAGGCACCCAGCATCATCGTTCTCGACGAGGTGCCATGGCTTGTCGAGCAGGATCGCGAGTTCGAAGGTGCCCTGCAGACGGTATGGGATCGATACCTGTCGGCGAAGCCGGTACTACTGCTGCTGGTCGGCAGCGACCTGTCGATGATGCAGTCACTCCAGGAATACGGCCGCCCTTTCCACGGCCGGGCCTCTCGGATGCTGGTACGTCCCCTCGACCCTGCCGGGGTGCAGGAGATGACCGGTCTCACCAGCGCCGAGACGATCGACGCGGTTCTGGTCACCGGCGGCTTCCCCGAGATCGTCCAGCGTTGGAGTCCAGGCATGGACCGCGCCGCTTTCCTGGCCAGCCAACTGGCCGATCCACTGTCGCCGCTGCTGATGGCGGGTGAACTCTCCCTGCTCGGGGAAGTCCCCGACCCGTCCCACAGCCGCTCTGCCCTCGAGGCGATCGGCACCGGAGAACGTACCTTCAGCACGATCGCCAACCGAGTCGGAGTGTCCACCCCACTGCCCTCGGGCACACTGGCCCCGGTCTTGAACACGCTCACCGCCAAACGCATCGTCACGATGGACACGCCTCTATCGACCCGCCCCGACACCAAGAACAAGCGCTACCGCATCGAAGACCCGTACCTGCGTTTCTGGCTCACCTTCCTGCAACGAGGTATCGCCGAGGTTGAACGGGGCCGGGGAGACCTCGTTGCCGCGCGTATTGAAAGGTCCTGGTCCTCCTGGCGCGGCCGCGCCGTCGAGCCCGTCGTCCGGACCGGCCTCGAGCGTTTGCTGCCCGACGAGCGACTGCCGGGTGCGGAGTTCGTCGGCGGCTGGTGGAACCGCCAGAACAATCCGGAGATCGACCTGGTCGGGGCCGATCGCGATCACCCGCCGGCAACCCGCATTGGATTCACTGGCTCCATAAAGTGGCTCGACACCGAGACCTTCGGCTACGAAGACCTGGAACGGCTCATCGCCGGTTCGATGTCGGTTCCCGGACGCCAGCACACCACCCCACTCGTCGCCGCCTCCCGCAGCGGTTTCGAGCCGGGCCTACCGCTGGCTGCGGCCTTCGGGCCTCGGGAGTTGATCGCTGCATGGCGCCGCTGAGATCGCTGGGTACGCGATCCTGCCGCCTCTCGGCAGGCGGCCAGACGCATAGCCACGTAGCTACCGCGCCGTGGAGTGCCGGAACAGGCAGCCGGTCACGGTCGCGCCCCATCCGACCGGAACCGCGCGCCGACCACGCCTCGCCGGACCGGGACGAGGGCCCGTTAGTCTGTCGACTCTCGAGGACGACGTTGGAGAGGGAGACGCTCGTGTCCGAATTGACGGTTCGCGAACGAGTGGTGGTGGCGTCGGTGATGGCTGCCAACGCGAATCCGGGCTGGCTGACGAGCGATCGAGTCGAGGCCCTCACCGGCGGACACGGCATGCTCAACATCCCCGTGGTCGCCGCCTGCAACGCGATCGCGACCGAGTTGCGTCGCGGGGTGAGTCCGCAGGTGAAGTTCGCGGACGCCGTGCGCCAGCCGATCGACGACCTGCTGGAGAAGAGCATCGCGGCCGCGAAGGCGGCCGGGGCCGACGGGGCGAACGCGGCTCTCATCGCCGCGACCCTGCTGTACCTGTGCGGTGCCAACGCCCAGGTCGGCATCCCGGCGGGCAACCGCAAGCTCGGGTCGTCCGCCCGGATGATCGCCGGTGTCAGCCGTTCCGGTCTGGCCGCGGTGCCGACCGCAAAGATGAACAACAAGATCTCCGGGTTCGCCGCCGTCTCGGCCATCTATGCCGCGATGATGCGCGGCGAGCTGTCGCCGGTCCAGGGCCGGGATATCCCGGCCGGCGTGGGCGGCGGCGTCATGGTCGGCCACGGGGCGCTCGGCGAGGACATCATCTTCCCCGGCATGGCCGAGAGGGGCGCGGCCATCGGGACCCAGGCGATGCTGGACGCGATGTCCGGGGCGGGTGTTCCGGGCCAGCA
>JBDIAG010000541.1:0-3689 GCA_039812305.1 Actinomycetales bacterium
ACCGTCCAGGCTGAAGGCGTAGTCGACCTCCGGCAGGGGCTCCTCGAGCAGGTCGGTCTCGACGTGCCACCAGCCGTCCTCGGTGGCCGTCATCGGCAATCTGGTCGGGTACGAGTCGTTCTCGGTCACGGTGTGACCGAGGACGACCTCGACGGTGGTGGCCTGCGGTGCCCACACTGTAAATCTGTGCACGGCACCAGCCTGCCAAACTTTGCCCCGGCATTCCCGGCAGAGGTCCCGTCGATCCCTCGGGCGACGGCCGGGGCGGCAGGTGCGGGTGACACCGGCACCTAAGGTTAGGCTCACCTTTGTCGCAAAGTCACCGACCTGTTACATTCACGCCTCGGCGTGGTGGTCCCATCGGCTCGGGTGCGCCTTTTGCGTAGTTCGTCGTCATCGAAGACGACTCTTCTTCGGTTCCGAGGTTCCTGGAGGCCCTCCTCATGCGAATATCCCGTCTTGCTTTGTGTGCCCTGATGACGTGTGCACTGGTGTTCACCGGCCTGGTCGCCGGCTCGTCGCAGACCGCTCGCGCGGCGTCCGTCCGCCCCAGTGGCATGCCGTTCGATTCCGGGGCCTACGCGGCCCACAGTGCGGATCAGGCCGCGCGACTCGCCGCTCTGCGCGGCGCCGACCTCGATGTCGTCAGCGTCTTCCCGTCCCGGGAGTCGTGGTCGGCCCTGCACAACTCCTGGTGGCTGTCCAGCGTCCCGGCCGGCCACCGCGGAACGGTGGCGATCGGAATGCCGACCTGGCCGCGCAACGGCAACCTGGCGACCGCCGCCGCCGGTGGGTACAACGCCGAGTGGCAGAGATTCGGGGCCGAGGTGGCGAAGCGCTATCCGACCGCCTACGTGCGGATCGGCGTGGAGATGAACCTGCCGAACGGCTGGCATGCGACCGCGGCCACCAAGGATCAGTGGATCCGGGCCTTCCAGCAGGCGTCGGTGAGCCTGAAGCGGGGTGGGCCGGCCCTGCGGGTGGTCTGGAACCCGAACGAGGGTGTCGGGCAGACCGGTTTCGCGGACGCGGCCCAGGTGTGGCCGGGCGACGCCTACGTGGACGTGGTCGGGATCGACGCCTACGACTGGTGGCCCGCCTACACCAGCGAGGCCAGCTGGATCGCTCACCGCGACGGCCGCTACGGCTGGAACCACTGGCTGAACTTCGCTCGGGCACACGGGAAGAAGTTCGCCCTGCCGGAATGGGGCCTGGCCAAGGACCAGGTGGGGGACAACCCGCGGTTCTTCGGCTACGTCTACCCGTGGATGCAGGCCAACGCCGCCGACATCGCCTACGAGTCCTACTTCAACGAGCCGGACGCCTACATCCGGTCCGACCTGCTCCAGCAGAATCCGCGCGGTGCCGCCGCGTACCGTTCGTGGGTCGGCTGGCTGCGCTCGTAGGGCGGCCGGGGCTGGGGGTTGCCGGCGAATGGTCGCGTTGGGTGCCGAGTGGGCGCGTAGGTGCGTGCTCCACGTTGCCGTTCGGCGCCTGACGCGGCCGTTCGTGGGGCGGGTCGGCGGGTGCCGGAGGGTCGGGTCGGCGGGTGCCGGTGGGTCGGGTCGGCGGGTCCCGGAGGTGGGGGCAGTCGGCCCGGTCAGGATTCCTGACCGCGCCGCCGCCGGCGGACCACGACGACCGTGACGACGATCGCCGCCACGAGGGCGAGAGCCGCCCACGGCGCGTAGGCGGACCGGGCGGCCAGCGCGAACCAGGCCTCGAGCGCCGCGAACC
This sequence comes from Actinomycetales bacterium, assembly GCA_039812305.1. Lineage (GTDB taxonomy): Bacteria > Actinomycetota > Actinomycetes > Actinomycetales > CAWJMD01 > JBDIAG01. Next base: position 1,738 of record JBDIAG010000541.1, read on the forward strand.
CGACGGTGGCGTAGATCAGCGCCCAGGCGAGACAGCCCGGCACCATCGCGATCGTGTACCGGATCCAGGTGATACCGAGCAGGCCGGCGGAGCCGTTCACGGCCGTCTGGATGCCGACGGTGAGGAAGGAGAGGGTGATCGCGGGCAAGCCGTACCGATCCAGCAGCTGGGTGGCGCGGTTGCCGCGGGCACCTTCCAGGTAGGTGGAGAGCCGGGTGCGGCGCACGCCCGCCCGGGCCAGTCTGCCGAGCCAGTAGGTGGCCTGGGCGCGGCAGAAGACGATGCCCATGAGGATCGCGACCGCCAGGGCGAAGGGCTGGTCGCGCAGCCACTCCGGCATCGTCAGACCGCTTCTCGGGCAGGGCCATCGACGGTGAACGGGGAGTCGATCCGGCGCGTGGCCCGATCGGCACCGAAGTCATCGTCGCCGGCCCGGATGCGGGAGATCGCGCTGCCCGCGACGAGGTCGATCGCCATCCGTCCTCCGTGTTCTCAGGGCGGTTCCCAGGGCGCCGTGTCACACCCTACTTAGGTGACCCTATGCCCTGCGTACTCTCCGCTCCAGCAGAGTGGTCGGGAACATGCCGGCGCGGAGGCATCCTCGGCACGCCGGCGATCGCGCTGCGATGTCGTCACGCGGAGTGCCGGGGCCGACGATCACTCCCGGGCGGAGCATTTGTGTTGCCTGGAGCCTGCTGCAAGAAGGCGGCTGGGAACGCGCGACCCGCCCGATCGGGTGGAAGTGTCCTGCCAGCCGTGATGTGTCCTGTCAGACGGGGCGGATGTCACGCGTCTGGCAGGACACAACACGATTGGCAGGACACAACGGCGGCACCACCCTCCGACCGCGTGTCGCGTGGCCCGCCAGAATGTGGACACGGCCTATGGTTCATACGACCTGGGCAAGACGACATTTTCGACATGGAGGATATCTAGCGATGGCGAAGGACAAGGCAGCGAAGGACAAGGCCAAGGCGCGGGCTAAGCGCGAGGAGGCCAGACTCAAGGCCCTGCTCGCCGAGGCCACCGAGGAGCGGCGTAAGAAGGCCGACGCGAAGAAGGCCAAGAAGGCCGAGGCCAAGAAGGCCGAGAAGGCGAAGAAGGCCAAGGTGAAGGAGCTGGGCAAGCGCGAGGAGGCCCGGTTGAAGGCCCTGCTCGCGGAGGCCACCGAGGAGCGGCGTAAGAAGGCCGACGCGAAGAAGGCCAAGAAGGCCGAGGCCAAGAACGTCGAGAAGGCGAAGAAGGCCAAGGTGAAGGAGCTGGGCAAGCGCGAGGAGGCCCGGCTCAAGGCTCTGCTCGAGGACGCCACGGTCGAGCGGCGCAAGAAGGCGAACGCCAAGAAGGCGGAGAAGGCCGCGGCCAAGAAGTAGCGGTGTCCGGCCTGGCCTGATCAGGCGATCGGCCAGGCCGGGACACGGCGCGGAGGTCAGGACATCGCGCGGATGGCGTCGTGCATCGCCACCACCCGGCGTGCCGTCTCGACGTGGAGGTTCTCGATCATGCGGCCGTTGACGGTGACGACTCCCTCACCGCGGGCCTGTGCTTCGTCCCAGGCGGCGATGATCTGTCCGGCCTCGTCCACCGCCTCCCGCGACGGTGCGAAGGCCTCGTTGCAGGGCTCGACCTGGCCCGGATGGATGAGGGTCTTGCCGTCGAAGCCGAGTTGACGTCCCTGCTCGCATTCGGCGACGAAACCCTCGGCGTTGCGGACGTCGTTGTAGACCCCGTCCAGGATGGCCACGTCGCTCGCCCGGGCCGCCAGCAGGCAGAGGCCGAGCCCGGTGAGCAGTGGCGCGCGCCCGGGCACGTGCTCGGCGTGCAGTTCCTTCGCGAGGTCGTTGGTGCCCATCACCAGAACCGTGAGACGCGGTGAGGCGGAGGCGATCTCCTCGCAATGCAACATGGCGACGGGGGTTTCGACCATTGCCCACAGCCTGGTCCGCTCCGGAGCG
>JBDIAG010000542.1:0-3688 GCA_039812305.1 Actinomycetales bacterium
TGGCGGACGCGCTGGCGGCCGTGGTCGGCACGACCGGCCCGGTGCCGGTGATCGCCCTGTCCGGTGGCCGGCTGCCGGCCTGGGTCGGCTCGCTGGACCTGGTGATCGCGCTGTCGCTGTCCGGCCGGGCGGAGGGGGCGGTGGCGATCGCCGCCGAGGCGGGCCGGCGGGGTGCCTCCCTGCTGACCGTGGGCGGTGCGGATTCGCCGCTGCAGCAGGTCTGCGAGCGCTTCCGCGGCGCGCACGTCCCGCTGCCGCAGCCCGATCGGTCGGCGACCAGCGCCGCCACCTCGCGCACCGCGCTGTGGTCGCTGCTCACCCCGGCGATGACGGCCTGCGACCGGCTCGGGCTGCTGCCCGAGGGCGGCATGGGGTCCAGTACCGACATGGCCGCCGTCGCGGACGCGCTCGACGAGGAGGCCGAGGTCTGCCGGGTCGGCTCGGAGTCGTTCGTCAACCCGGCCAAGTCGCTCGCACTGCAACTGGACGGTTCGGTGCCGGTGATCCTCGGCGACTCCCAGCTCGCCGCGGTCGCCGCGCGTCGTGCGGCGTCGGTCATCTCCCGGACGGCCCGGGTCCCCGCCGTGCACGGCGCCCTGCCGGACGACGCCGGTGACATCGTCGCCACCTTCGGCGGTCCGTTCGCGGCCTCCTCGATCGACGACCTCTTCGCCGACCCCTTCCTGGACGGGCCCTCGGGCACCGCGCTGCGACTGCTGCTGCTCGACCTGCAGGACGGGATCGGCTTCGACGCGGTGCGCTCGCTGGCCGAGCGCAGCGGGGTCAAGGTGACCCAGGTCCAGGCGAACCTGGTCGAGGAACTGGACGACCCGCAGCGCCTCGAACGGCCGGTCCGGATCCAGACGCCGCTGCAGCACTTCGCCCGGGTGGTGGCCCGGGTCGACTTCGCCGCCACGTATCTCGCTCTGGCGAGCGGGATCGATCCGGCGCTCTCGCCGCACGTCGCCGAGCTGCGCGACTCGCTGCGGCAGTAGCCCGCCAGCCGCCTGACGTGGCCGCTCGGTGGGTCGGCTACTGTGCGGAGCCATGAGCATCGAACTCCCGCAGAAGGCAAAGGACCTGATCGACAAGCCGGAGATGGCGGTCATCTCGACGGTGAACAAGGACGGCTCGCCCCAGGCATCAGTGGTCTGGGCGACTCGTGACGGCGACGACGTCCTCTTCAACACCGCCAGGACCCGGGCGAAGCTGAGGAACCTCGAGCGCGACCCGCGGATCAGCGTGCTGGTCTACTCCTCCGAGGATCCGTACTTCTACGTCGAGGTGCGTGGCACCGCCTCCTTCGAGGACGATCCGGAGGGCGCGATGATCCACCGGCTCTCGCACAAGTACCAGGGCACGGATTTCCCGCTCCCGCCGGACCAGGAGAGGGTGACCATCCGGGTCACGCCGCAGAAGGTCGTCCTGCACTGATCCGGCCGGGTCAGCGTCCGGCCCCGATCGGCTGGACGAAGGGAAAGAGCCTGGAAGTCGGGGCTTTACTCGGTGGGTTTCTCGTCCGATAGCCATCTAATGACCCGACGATGGGTGGACATATCGCGCCAAACCCCCAACGCGATCTCGACCTCGCCGGTTGTGATCGTGGCGACGCGAGTGCCTGCTGTCGGGCCGGTTCCCCGACACACTGGAGATGTGGATGTCACCTGCACCGCGATCGACCCAGGTTCGCCGACGCTTCACCGCGGCCGCCCTCGTCCTGCCCGTCCTGCTGGTTCCGATCGGGATCTCGAGCGCCGCGGCCGCCTCGGGCGGCGCTGACGACAGCGCGCCCGACGCCGTGGTCCCGGATACCCGCACGGCGTCCATCAAGCCCGGCCAGCTGGCGCTGAACCCGGCCGCGGCGCAGGCCGCGCGAACGGCGCTGGAGTCCTCCGGCGGCGGTGCGGCGGCGCCCCAGACCCTGAGCGCGCAGAGCCTGGGTGCACAGAGCCTGAGCACCCAGGGGACCACGCAGGGTCAGTCCGAGCGGGGCCGCGGTCGCCCGGGCAGGGGGCACGCAGGCGACGGCGGGGGATCGTCCACGGCCGACATCGGCGCCCAGAAGATCTGGCCGGCGTATGACTTCGTCACACCCGAGACCTACTACAAGACCTACACCCTGCGCGGGGTCGGCACGTACGCCCAGGTCTGGGTCGCCGACGACCGGGCCTTCCCCGACGGCGACTGCCGGAACACCCTCGGCCTCAACGACATCACCGATGCCCAGGTGAACGCCTTCATCAAGGAGTTCGACCAGAACATCTACCCGAAGGAGTCCGCGGCGTTCGAGACGATGCCCAGCCGGGACGGCAAGGACGCCCCGCTGGCCGACGAGCTCGGGCTGCCCGGCACCTACGAGGTGGACGCCGCCCAGGCCAAGCAGGTGGTCGTCCTCGTCGACAACATCCGGGACGAGAACTACTACGAGCCGGCCTCCACCGCGGGCCAGACCTACACGCCCGGCTTCTTCGGGGTCGACTTCAACGACCAGACCAACCGCAACATCATGACGATCGACTCCTACGACTGGCTGCACCGCACCGGCGCCAACCCACCGGACGACCGGACCAATGCCGACTACCTGGCCTGCGGCAACGCGCAGGGGGTGCAGGCTCCGCGGCTGATCGGCACTCCCCGTCCGCATGACTACGAGGGCACGTTCGCGCACGAGTACCAGCACCTGCTGATGAGCTACGTCGACCCGAACGAGTCGGTGTGGGTGGACGAGGGGCTCGCCGAGTACGCCAAGACCGTGGTCGGGTACGTCGACCCGCGGCGCTCGCCGCAGCGGGCGGACGCGGACGCGGCGCTGGCCTGCTTCAGCGGGTACCTCGGGGAGAGCTACGGCGGACCGGAGACCTCCCTCACGATCGTCGGCGACCAGGGCGGCGCGGAGGTGCTGTGCGACTACGGCGCCGTCCACAGCTACATGCAGTACCTGGCCTCGCAGTACGGCCCGCGGTTCCTCTCCGAGCTGCACCGGAATCCGGCGACCGGGCTGGCCGGAGTGAACGCCGTGCTGAAGCGCTTCGACGCCCGCAAGTCGGCGATGGACACCATCCACGACTGGTCGGTGGCGATGGCGCTGGACGCGCCGCTGCAGGACGCCACGCCGCGGATCCGTCACCAGCTCGCCGACTACTCGATGTCGACCATGAACAGCCGGATCAACTGGGCGACCCCGCAGGCCTACGAGTCCGCGGGAGCGCCGCCGAACGGCTCGGACTACGTGCGACTGCGCAAGGCGAACGGACGGTTCCTGCCGGCCGACCGGATCGACTCGATCCGGTTCACCGGCTCGCGCACCCTGCCGACCGATCCGGTCGAATGGACGGTCGGCACCTCGCCGGAGGCGGCCGACTGCGGCACGGACGTGCCGGCCGAGGAAGGCGCCCTGCACAGCGGCTGCGGGGACGACCTCGACCGGTCGATCGCCCGCCCGGTCAGCGTCCCGGCCGCCGGTGGCCAGCTCAGCTTCGACGCGCGCTGGGAGATCGAGGAGGGGTACGACGTCGCGGCCGTCCAGGTCTCCGACGACGGCGGCAAGACCTGGACCTCGCTGGCGACGCAAGGCACCACCGACACCCTCGACGAGGGCGCCGACGCCGCGGTCACCGCGCTGCTGCCGGGCTTCAACGGCTCCTCGGACGGATGGACCACCCAGACCGCCGACCTGTCCGCCTACGCC
>JBDIAG010000543.1:0-3687 GCA_039812305.1 Actinomycetales bacterium
CGGCTGCATTCAGCACTTGACTATCAGACCCCGAATGAAGTAGAGTCGGCATGGCTCGAAAATAACCGGGCAGCGTAGAAATCAATAAGAACACGCTGTCCGAAGAAGGCCGGGCACCTCAGCCGACCCAACCTGCGACCCGCATGGAACCCTGAGGTGTCCAACTGCTCGACCACCTCGATCACGAACCACACCAGATGATCCGCCGGCAACCACTCCGCCATATCCGGAGGCAGCAGAAACTCCTGATCACGCACGACCGGCCGATACCTGAACGCCACACCCCAATTATGTCATAACAACCAGAATAAAGCGCTCATTTCAGGCACCTTTTCGCAACAGCCTCCAGGCAACACGAATACTCCATTCGGGAGTACAGACCACCCGGCTCAGTCCGTCGCGCGACGATCCGGGATCAGCCGGGCGAACACGGGCGAGACGAGCAGGAGCAGTACCGCGATGCCGAGGGTGACTCCGGCGAGGCCCACTGCTCCCGAGCCGAGACCGTAGGCGGCGTAGACCAGCACGGCCAGACCCTCCGAGCCGGCGCCGGACACCGAGGTGACGGTGGCGCGCACCTTCGTCGGGGTGACCCGTTGCTGGCGCACCTGCGAGACCAGGATGGCCAGGGTGATCAATCCGTAGCCCGCCGCCACGCCCACCACCCCGATCGGATGGTGGACGAGGGCGCCGGCCCCGAGGCAGAGAGCCGCCACGGCCACCACGCCGGCCAGCCGGCCGCTCGACCAGGCGGAGACCCGTTCGACGCAGAGCCCGGCCGCCGCCTGGGCCGCGCTCACCAGGGCCAGCAGCAGCGGGATCGCCGCCAGCGACGCCCCCTGGTCGCGCAGCAACAGCCCGAAGTACTCGTCCAGGGCCGACAATCCCATCAGGCCGGCTCCGGCCAGCACCGCCCCGCGGATCACCCGGTCGGTCACCGCGATCCTCAGACCCGAGCGCAAGGTCGTCCACCACTGCCGAAACGGTTGGACGAAGCCGTGGGCCGCCGGTCCGTCGGATCGGGCCGTCGGCGGGGCCGTCCCGGGGAGGGGAACGCCCACGGCCGGGACGGGCAGCGCGTCGTCCTCGGCCAGGTCGGCGGCGGCCGCGGCGGTGAGGGTGCGCGGAGTCTCCGGCAGGATCAGCACCAGTGCGAGCTGCACCACCGGGATCGCCACGCTCGTCCACGCCACCAGCGCGTACCCGCCGACCGCCAGCAGCGGTGTCGCCAGCGCCATCGCCACGGTCACCGCCACCAACGACAGCGAGGAGCCCCAGCCGATCACCCGGGCGAACCACGGCTGGGCCTCCTCCGCCCCCACACAGGCGGTCAGCTCGTCGTAGGCGAGCGCCTGGAAGGTGCCCGAGGACAACGCCCCGGACAGTCCCCACAGCACGAAACCGGTTGCGAATCCGACGATGTTCGGGACGAGTGCCCAGCAGGCGAAACAGCCGCCGAACAGCACCGAGGCCAGCGCGAGGAGCCGGCGGCGCGGAACGGTGTCGGCCCACGCCCCGGAGGGAATCTCGGAGCCGATCGCCACCACGGACCAGACGATGAAGAGCAGCGAGATCTGCGCGTCCGAGAGCCCGTGGTCGGCGAAGAACAACGCGTAGACGGCATAGAACGGGATGAACTCCTGGAGGAACTGCCAGGCCAGCAGGATGGCGACCAGACGCCGCCGCGTCACCGGGTGTCAAGGCTCGTTCATGGGCGCAACCTAACCGACCCCGGCAGTCGTGTCATGCGAGTTTCCGCCCTCCCGCCGGGATCGCCCCTCCCGTGCGGCATCCTCGTCCGCATGGATCTCAGTCACTGGACGGGCGTCCCCCGGCCGCGGGCGCAGCCGCTCGACGGGCGCTACGTGCGACTGGAGCCGCTCGATCCGCACCGACATGCCCGGACGCTGTACGAGGCGGCCGTCGCGCCGGGCGATCCCGACCGCTTCACCTACCTCCCCGAGGCGCCACCGACGGCCTACGACGAGTTCCCAGGTCTGGGTGGACGGGGCCGCGGCGACCAGCGATCCACTGTTCTTCGCGGTGGTGCCCCACCGGACCGGCCGCGCCGAGGGGCGGCAGGCCCTGATGCGCATCGACCCGGCCAACGGCGTGATCGAGGTGGGCAGCATCATGTGGGGGCCGGCCCTGGTGCGCACGCGCGAGGCCACCGAATCGATCTTCCTCTTCGCCGAGCACGTCTTCGGTCTGGGCTATCGCCGTTTCGAATGGAAATGCAACGACGAGAACCTGACGTCGAAAAGGGCCGCGGAGCGGTTCGGATTCACCTTCGAAGGCGTCTTCCGCCAGCACATGGTGGTCAAGGGAAAGAACCGGGACACGGCCTGGTTCGCCATCGTGGACACCCACTGGCCGCTGCTGCGCGAACGTTATCTGGACTGGCTCCGACCGGAGAACTTCGACCCGGCCGGACGCCAGCGCTCCCCGCTGGCGACTCGCTGAGCGAGGTCGCGCGTCACCTTGAAAGGCCGGTTTCGATGCCGGTGAGCAGGAAGTCGAGACCTCGGCGGAAGGTCTGGTCGGCGTCCAGGTGGGCGCCGTCGCGAACGACCTTCTCCAGTGCCGGGAACCGTCCCGTTGCGAAGGTCCGCTCCAGGTAGGGCCCGAAGGTGGCCTGCCACTGCCGCTTGTCCATCCCGGTGGCCCGCTCGGAGCGCCGTTCGGCGATCTCCCGGCGCACCGCGCCGATGACGTACGCGTCGACCGCCGCCACCACCGGCATGACGTCGTCCACGTCGACGCCGTCCATCGCGGACAGCACGGCCTCCTGCCTGGCCAGCATGTGCGGACCGAGCTGGGGCCGTCCACCGATCAGGTCCGCCAGCCATTCGTGCTGGTGGACGGCGCGGCGGGTGGACTCGGCGAGGGAGCGCAACGCCTGGCGCCACTGCCGGCCGGACGGGCGGATCTCGGCGTAGACGGCGTCGACCATGAGATCCAGCAGCTCGTCCTTGGTGGCGATGTAGCCGTACAGCCGCATCGGCCCGACCTCCAGCGCCGCGGCGACCTTGCGCAGCGACACCGCCTCCAGACCGTCCGCATCGGCCAACCGGATCGCGGCCAGGACGATCCGCTCCCGACTCAGCGGCACCGGCGCCGGTCGGCTCGGCGGCTCCGGCCTCTCCCAGACCAACATGCGTCCGACGATACACCGCACCTCGCGATACAGTGTATTGACGAATACGTCGTATCGAAGGATCGCAAACCATGGACATCGCCATCGTCGGAGCCGGTCCGGGCGGCCTCGCCCTTGCCCGGGTGCTGCACGTGCACGGCATCGAAAGCGTCGTGTATGAACGGGAGTCGTCACGCCACGCCCGCGCCCAGGGCGGGACGCTCGACATCCATTCCGGGCAGTGGGCACTGCGCGAGGCGGGACTGATCGAGGACTTCTACGCGATCGCCCGCGGGGAGGGGCAGGACCTGCGCCTCCTCGACCCCGACGGCACGCTCCTGCTGCAGCACGACACCCCCGACGACGCGCCGCTGGACCGTCCCAAGGTCGACCGGGCGGAGCTGCGCACCCTGCTGCTGGAATCCCTCCCGCCGACCACCGTGCGCTGGGGGTAGCAGCACTTCGATGGATTTCCATTCCAGACTCTGCCAAAAACGCTCAGCCGCTTCGAGTAATGGGTCATCGTAGTAGCAGGCGCGCACCAACTCCTG
>JBDIAG010000544.1:0-3664 GCA_039812305.1 Actinomycetales bacterium
CACCGCTCTGCTGCTGTGTCTGGCAGGTCTGGTGGTGGAACGTTGGTGCCGCCGGCCACCGGAGGATGAGGACGACCAGACCGAGTCATAGGCAGTCCGTATTGTCGGGTTGGGAAACAAGCCGGAAATATTCGGCCAGCTCTGGAAACGTGGCTGTAACAGTGGCACAGTCGTAGGTATGAGTACCGCACCAACCTGTCCGCAATGTGGCGGCAGCGGTGTTCGCACCGAGCCGCACACCCGTGAAGCCAAACTGCTGTGGGTCTGCGAGCGAGACCACCGGTTCCCGGGTCCGTCCAGCTGAGCCGACCCTGCGTACTTGTGGCACCGCAGTCACACCGGCGTGCCTGCGGTGCCACAACACATCTCTCATTCCCGACACGGCCGTGGCGGCCCGCTGTCGGGCTGAGCAACCGGCTGAACAGCCGGTTGTTCCCTCATTGACCACGTGTAGGCCCGTCGACCAGCGATCTCCGGCCAGCCGGCACACAACTGGTTGCCCGACTTCTTGAAGGTGCGGCCCGCGGGTTCCGGAGTTACTTTCGAGTAATGAGGGACACGACTACGAGGTACAGGTACCGGATTGTCGTGATCGCCGCCTGCACCGCATTGCTGGGCTGCGGATCGAGCGACAATCCCACGACGACTCGATCAGAGACGACGGCGGTGAGCACCGCTTCGGGTTCCGGCGTGCCGGGTGACGCGACGACCGTGGCCGATGCGGCGTCCTATCCGTTCCCGGCGCAGGGTGCGGTGCTGTCGGTGGTCGGCGTCGAGGAGGGCGACGTGCTCTACGTCCGCGCCCAGCCCGATCCCGGCGCCGAAGTCGTCCACCAGTTCCCGCCGGTGACGAATGACGCCATGGTCGCCAGCGGCGAGAACGTCGAGCACGGCGACCAGATCTGGGCCCGGGTAACCGTCAAGGCCGATGGGCGCGACGGCTGGGTCAACGCCAGGTACACCGCCATCCAGGGGGACACCGACGACGTGACCAGCGAACTCCCGCAGAACCTGGTCGCCGACTCGATGCCGGCCCTGGCCGAACTGGTGGCCAAGCACCGGTCCGCCGGTCCGCCGGAGCCGCGGGTCACCATCGTGGACACTCCTTCCGGCGACTTGGAGACCGTCACCGCGGACGCTCTGGGCTACGCCGACGATGCGATCGCCGGCGAGCGGCTGAACGTCTTCGCGCTGCCTTCGGGCGACCAGTGGAAGGTCCGCACGGTCGAGGCCACCACCTGGTGCATCCGCGGCGTCACGGACGATCGGAAATGCGTCTAGGTGCGTTCGGCAACCAGTTGTGTGTCCGTTGACCGGGGATCCCTGGCTGGTCGGCTCATACATGGTCAACGGGGGAACAACCGGCTGGTTCGCGCCCGACCGGCGGGCTGTCGGGCAGGCTGGCCGATCGCGCCGGGGTGACACTGGGCCGCAGCGAGAGACCTGCTCGCGCGGGGCGACGGCGGCCGGGGCGGGGTCCGAACCCAGGTCCGGGTCCACTCAGTTGTGTACGGCCACGCTGGTGCCGAGCACGATCATCATCGCCCCGCCGGAGGCGCTCATCGCGTCCAGTCGGCGGGGTTCGCGGGCGAACCAGGTGCGGGCGCGGCCGGCGAGAACGGCCCAGACGGCGTCCGAGAGACAGGCCATCAGGCCGAAGGCGAGGCCGAGGGCGGCCAGTTGCGGCGCGGCCGGACCCTGGCCGGAGACGAACTGCGGCAGGAAGGCCACGAAGAAGACGATGGTCTTCGGGTTGGTGCTGCCCACGACGAAGCCGGTGAACAGCGCACGTCCAGGGTGTTCGGGCAGGCGCTCCTCGCCGAGCAGCGCGGCTCTGGCCTGGCCGCGATGGCGGATCGCCTGCACGCCCAGCCAGACGATGTAGGCCGCCCCGACGATCTTGATCACGGTGTACGCCGTGGCGCTCGCCGCCACCACGGCGCCCAGCCCGATCGCGACCAGTAGCACCTGGGCGATCAGACCGAGGGCGTTGCCGAGCACGGACAGCAGCGCCTCGCGCAGTCCCACGGTCAGCGCCCGGCCGATCGTGAACAGCAGGCTCGGCCCGGGCACCTGGATGAACAGGAAGGAGGCGAGCAGGAAGGCAAGCCATTGGCTCTCGGACGGCATGTGGCACAGTGTCCTCGTGCGAGCCGCATCGCTCAAAGCGGCTTTCCGGCACGACCCGTGACCCTGCCGAACCACACGACCCGTGACCCCGCCGAGCAAGGAGCGATGTCCCGTGAGGATTGCCATCATCATCGGTAGTACCCGACCGGGTCGCCGCGGGGCTGCGGTGGGCCATTGGGTCTACGACATCGCCTCCCGACGCGACGACGCCGACTTCGAGCTCCTCGACCTCAAGGACTTCGAGCTCGGGCTGCTGAACGAGCCGACCGTCCCGGGATCGGCCAACCGGCAGTACGAGAACGAGAACACCCGGCGGTGGGGGCGGGCCATCGACGGCTTCGACGGATACGTCTTCGTGACGCCGGAGTACAACCACTCCGTGCCGGGCGTGTTCAAGAACGCGGTCGACCTGATCTATCCGGAGTGGAACAACAAGGCGGTCGCCTTCGTGGGCTACGGCGCCGACGGTGCCACTCGCGCGGTCGAGCAGTGGCGCAGCGTCACGGCCAATCTGATGATGGTGGCCGCCCGCGCGCAGGTCTCGCTGTCCAACTTCCGGGACTGGGACGGCACCGAGTTCGCGCCGCTCGGCTCGCGTGAGGGTCAGCTCAAGGGCGTGCTCGACCAGCTCGTCCCGCTGGTCCGGGCGATGGCGGGTCTGCGCGCCTGACTTGACCGCGAGTTCGCGCCGGCCAGTTGCGGGCCGACTGACCGGAGATCGCTGGTCGATCCGGCGACAACTGGCCGATGGGCGCCGCCCCACCCAGGTCCGACGCCTACTTGTCGATGTCGCCCACCACGAAGAACATCGACCCGAGGATCGCCACCATGTCGGCCACCAGCGTGCCCGGCAGCACTTCCGACAACACCTGCACGTTGTTGAAGGACGCCGACCGCAGCTTGAGCCGCCACGGCGTCTTGTCGCCGCGGCTCACCAGGTAATACCCGTTGATTCCCAACGGGTTCTCCGTCCAGGTGTAGCGGTGCCCTTCGGGCACCCGCAGCACCTTGGGCAGCCGGACGTTGACCGGGCCGGGCGCCAGCGAGCGCAGCCGGTCGGTGCAGTAGCGGGCCAGGTCGAGACTGACATGCACCTGCTCGGCCAGCACCTCGACCCGGGCCAGGCAGTCTCCCTCGGTACGGGTGACCACCCGTCCGGGACCGCCCGGCGCGAACAGCTCGCCATAGGCGAGATAGGGCTCGTCCCGGCGGAGGTCGACGTCGATCCCGCTGGCCCGCGTGATCGGGCCGCTCACGCCGTAGGACTTGATCAGCGACTCGCCGAGCACCCCGACTCCCCGCGCGCGGGCGTGCAGGATCTCGTTGCCCAGCACCAGCGCCTCGACGTCGGCGAGCTGCTTGCGGGCGGCGGCGCAGGCCGCGGCCACCCGGTCCAGCCAGCCGAGCGGCAGATCGTCCTTCAACCCGCCGACCCGGTTGAACATGAAGTGCATGCGGCCGCCGGAGATCTCCTCCATCACCGCCTGCAGCTGCTCGCGCGCGGTGAAGGCGTAGACGCTCGGCGTGATCCCGC
>JBDIAG010000545.1:0-3663 GCA_039812305.1 Actinomycetales bacterium
CCCCAGCCCTGGGGGATGTCCGCGGGTGGGGCGGTGGGAACGAGCACGACGTGATCCTCGCCGAGGTGCAGCACGGTCCCCACTGCTCGTACCCGATCCTGATCAGTGCGTTGGCTTACGACCATTCGCCCATAGTGCCCCAGTTGTCGCGATGCCGAAACCCAGGCCGCAGGCGCAACAAAGACGATTGACTTGATCGAGTACTCTGGCCGCCACGTCTGGTGACCGGTCAGTGTCGCCAGTCCACGACTGGAGGGTCCCATGCGCCTCATCCGCGTACTGATCGTGCTGTTGGCAGTGATCACCGGAGCCCTCGTCTGTGCGGGTCCGGCGGCGGCCACCACCGAGACTGCCACTCCGTCAGCGGCAGCGGAGCGGGTCATTCGGGTCGGCACCGAGGGCACGTATCCGCCGTTCTCGTATAAGTCCGGCCAGGATGGTCAGCTGACGGGGTACGACGTCGACGTCATGCGCGCGGTCGCCCAGGAAGCGGGGTGGGATCCGCAGTTCGTCGAGACCACCTGGGACGCGATCTTCCCGGCCCTGGACGCCGGGCGGATCGACACGATCTCCAACCAGGTGACGATCAACGCCGACCGCAAGGCCCAGTACGTCTTCTCCGAGCCGTACACGTACTCCCGCGGCGTCATCGTGACCCGAGCCGACGACGACTCGATCACGACTCTCGACGACATCAAGGGCAAGGTCGCCGCCGAGTCCTCGACCAGCAACTGGGCGGAGGTCGCTCGCAACGCCGGTGCCGACATCCAGAACGTCGAGCAGTTCTCGCAGGCCGCCGAACTGCTGGTGCAGGGCCGGGTCGATGTCATCGTCAACGACAACATCGCCGTGCTCGACTACATCGCCACCACCGGAACCGACAAGATCAAGATCTCCGGCACCGCCGGGGACGAGGTCTCCGAGCAGGCTCTCGTCTTCCGCAAGGAGGACGCGGCTCTCGCTCAGCAGGCCACCGCGGCGATCCAGAAGCTCAAGGCGGACGGGAAGCTCACGGAGATCTCCGAGGGCTACTTCAAGGCGGACGTCTCGGTTCCGGAGGGTGGCACCGCCGATCTCACCGGTCGGGCGTCCGAAGGCCGGTCATCGCTGCAGGTGATCAAGGACGAAGCCGGACCGATGGCCGTCAAGCTCATCGCGGTCACCGTCCCGCTGACGCTGATCAGCTTCGCGATCGGTCTGGTGCTCGCCGTCCTGGTGGCGCTGGCCCGACTGTCCCGGAGCGTGTGGCTGCACGCCCCGGCGCGCGCGTTCGTGTCGATCATCCGCGGCACCCCGTTGCTGGTCCAGCTGTTCATCGTCTTCTACGGCCTGGGCCAGATCGGCCTCAAACTCGACCCGTATCCGTCGGCGGTTCTCGCGTTCTCGCTGAACGTGGCCGGCTACGCGGCCGAGGTGGTGCGATCGGCCATTCTCTCGGTGCCGAAGGGGCAGTCGGAGGCGGCGTCCACGATCGGGATGGGCTACGCACTCACCCTGCGCAGGGTGGTGCTTCCGCAGGCGGCCCGGGTTGCCGTGCCACCCCTGTCCAACACGTTCATCTCCCTCCTCAAGGACACCTCGCTGGCCTCGGTCGTGCTGGTGACGGAGATGTTCCGGGTGGCCACGGTGGCGGCCGCCCAAAGCTCGCGCTTCCTGGAGCTCTACCTCCTGGCGGCCTTGTACTACTGGATCATCTGCACCGTGCTCTCCTGGGTGCAGGGCAGACTCGAGAAGCGGCTGGGAAGGTACGTGGCGTCATGACCACTCCGCAGAAGGAAGGCCAGGGGCCCCTGGTCGAGGTGCACGGCCTCCGCAAGTCGTTCGGGGACAAGCACGTCCTGCAGGGGGTCGACTTCACCGCAGACCTCGGGACGGTCACCGTGCTGCTCGGGCCCTCCGGCTCGGGCAAGACGACGGTGCTGCGTTCGCTGAACGCGCTCGAGATCCCCGAGGCCGGCGTGGTGAGGATCGGGGACGTCAGCGTCGACTTTGCGGGCGTCCCCGCCTCACGGACGGCGGCCCAGCGACAGTTCTCGGCCTTGCGGGCGTGCAGCGGCATGGTGTTCCAGGCACACAACCTCTTCCCGCACATGACCGTGCTGCAGAACCTGATGGAAGGCCCGGTCATGGTCCAGCGCCGCAACCGCGGAGAGGTCGAGACCGAGGCGTTGCTCCTGCTCGACCGGGTGGGCCTCGCCGACCGGGCGGACGCCTATCCGTTCCAGCTCTCCGGTGGCCAGCAGCAGCGGGTCGGGATCGCCCGGGCACTGGCGCTGAAACCGCGGCTGATGCTCTTCGACGAGCCCACGTCCGCCCTCGATCCGGAGCTGGTCGGCGAGGTGCTGGCCGTCATGAAAGACCTTGCCCGCGAAGGCTGGACGATGGTGGTGGTCACGCACGAGATCCGCTTCGCCGAGCAGGTCGCGGATCAGGTGCTGTTCATGGACGGCGGCGTGATCGTCGAATCCGGTCCGCCCTCGCAGGTCATCGGCGATCCTCAGCAGCCCCGCACCAGGCAATTCCTGCACCGCATCCTCGACCCGCTCTGAGGGCCGGTTCAGCGGGTTGTCGCCCGCCGGATCACCAGGTATCCGGCGGCGCAGCAGACGGCCGCCACCGCGAGTACCAGCGTGAAGGCACCGGTCATCCCCAGTCCGGCGAGCCAGGCGATGACCGAGCCCCAGGACTCGGTGAACGTGATGGTGGCGAAGAGCAGCAGAGCCAGGACGACGGAGCCCAGACCCAGCAGGAGCATGCCGCGCGCCCGCCAGCGCATGTAGACGGTGGTGGCGGCGGCCCCGATGAAGAGCACCAGCAGCTGCAGGCAGAACGTGGCGTAGAAGTCGGCCAGCCAGCCCTGCCGCCCGTACCAGAGCGCGTCGAAGACGGCCGCGTTCACCCCCCAACCGCCGGTGGCGATCTCGATCTGGACGAGCGTCGCGATCGCGATCGCCATCTCGCAGGAGACCAGCACGAACATCGCGGACGTGCCGAACCAGAAGTCGCGCCGCGTGGCACCGAAACCGAGGGCGAAGGGGAAGGTGAACGAGACCGCCTGCACCCCGACGACGACGAGGTACCACTGCGGCGCCAGGACGGCCCAGCTGTTGCGCATGCCCTCGTGCATGCCTGTCGGATCCACGCCGGCGCGGGTCAGGATCGCGGCGATCGCCATCGTCACCGCCCACGCGCAGACCAGGATGATCCACGGGATGCCGAAGAAGACCGACGGATTGACCGTGTGCAGCTTGACGATGCGCAGGATCGGATTGTGCGGGCGAGAAGTGGCTTTGACGGTGTTCATGGTTGTGGTGGCGACCGCGGTCATGCTGCGTCCTTCCGGTCTGTGGATCCGGCGCTCTCCGCGCCGGTCAGGTGGACGATCAATTGCTGTAGTGAGACGGGCGCGAGTTCGAGTCCGAGCTCGGCGGCGCGGACCCGCTCGGCATGGTCCAGCCGGCCGTCGATGGTGACGGACGCGAGCCCGCCCAGCCGCTCCCGGCCGAGCACGTCGCGGCTGCCGACGAACTGTTCCACCGCGGCCGCCCCGCCGGCGACCGTCGTCGCGGTGCCGCGGACGTCGTCGGCGTTGCGGTCGAGCAGGATGCGGCCCTGGTCGATGACGAGGATGTGCTCCAGCAGGTTCGCCACCTCGTCGATCAG